>JABGQJ010000809.1 GCA_018648945.1 Victivallales bacterium | reverse complement strand
CCTGGTCTGGTCGGGCTATGCGGGGTACATGATGGCCTGGTCGTTCCTGGCGGGCTGCTTCCTCAAGTTCGTGGTCTGCCGCTACGGTGGTGCCCAGTCCTACCAGAAGGTGAAGCCGCTGATGTTCGGCCTCATCGCGGGCGACATGGTGGCGGGGCTGGCCGTGATTGTGATGGGGTTCGTCTACTATCGCTACACCGGCGAGCTGCCCAAGACCTACTGGGTGCTGCCGGGATAGGGGGGCGGCTTGAGCGATTCGGCATGTTCCACAGGCTGATCCGGTCGGCGTCTTTGACGTGAGCCGGGAATCGGCATGCAAGGTGGACGGCCAGGCAGGCTTGCGGGCGCTTGAGCTGGCGGAGGACATCCTGGCAGTTGCGCGCCAGCGCAAATAACCGGTATCCCCAATCGTGGAATAGATATGAGTACTCGTGTTGTCACTTTCGGCGAAGTCATGGGCCGGTTGGCTCCTCCGTTGCTCCAGCGTTTCACCCAGGCATTGCCGGGGACGCTGGACTTCACCTTTGGCGGCGGCGAGGCGAACGTGGCCGCCTCGCTGGCCACTTTCGGCCTGGATGCGGCCTTCGTCACCGCCCTCCCCGCCAACCATGCCGTGGCCGACGCCTGCATCCATCGCCTGCGCGGCCTGGGCGTGGACACCGGCGGGATCGTGCGGACGCCGACGGGCCGGCTTGGCCTCTACTACCTCGAGACCGGCGCCAACCAGCGGGGCAGCAACGTCATCTACGACCGCGCCGGCTCGGCCGTGGACATCACGCCCGCCGACGCCTATGACTGGCCCGCGCTCTTCGCCGGGGCCGACTGGTTCCACATCACCGGCATCACGCCGGCGATCAGCGCCAACACGGCGGCGGCAAGCCTGGTGGCAGTGCAGGCCGCGAAGGCGGCGGGACTGACGGTCTCCTGCGACCTCAACTACCGCAGGAAGCTGTGGCAGTGGGAGCCGGGCACCCCGCAACGGGCCCTGGCCGAACGCACCATGCGGCAGCTGGTGCCATACGTCGACGTGGTGATCGGCAACGAGGAGGACGCCGACAAGGTTCTCGGCATCCAGGCGGCGGGCAGCGATGTGGAGGCGGGCGAACTGGATGTGGCGGCCTACGCCGGCGTCGCGAGGGAAATCGTTCGCCAGTTCCCCAATGTGGGCAAGGTGGCCATCACCCTGCGCGAGAGCCACTCCGCCACCCACAACAACTGGGGGGCCATGCTCTACACGGCCGGCACCGACCAGCCTTGCCTGGCCCCGCTGAGCGCCGACGGGACCTACGCCCCCTACGAGATCCGGGCCATCGTGGACCGGGTCGGCGGCGGCGACTCCTTCGCGGCGGGGCTCGTCTTCGGCCTGCTCTGCCCCGAGCTCGGGACGTCCCGCGACGCCCTGCGCTACGCCGTGGCCGCATCATGCCTCAAACACTCGATCCCCGGCGACATCAACTACGCGACCCGCGCCGAAGTGGAGTCGCTCATGGGCGGCGCCGCCAGCGGCCGCGTGAACCGGTAGCAAACGAGTCCAGCGAGGAAGACCAATGAGCCGATCCAGCCTGTCCGTTGCCCTCCTGTCCGGCGCCCTTGCCCTGTGCGGCGCCTGCGCCACCCGCCCGCCGGTCAACCACCGGGCGCTCACCGGCCAACCCTGGCGGGTGCTGGTGGACAAGGTGCTGATGAAGGACAACAAGTGGGTCATGACCGAGGACCATGTGCGAGAGATCCGCGCGGCCGGGTTCAACGTGGTCTCGCCCCGGCTCGGCGGCGAGGACATGGCGCGCGTCCGCCGGGTCGCCACCTTGGCCGGCAAGCACGACATGTACTACGTGGCCTGGATGCGCGGCAGCCTCGGGACCAAGACGGGGCTCAAGTACGTCTACCCGGACGGGCACGACTGCGACATCTACAGCCCCAACGCCGACGAGCTGTGGGACCGGATGACCGAGACCATCCTGGCCCAGGCCAAGGTGTCCCTGGAAGTCCCCGCCATGGTGGGGGCGTTCCTCGACTTCGAGAACTACGGGCGCGGCAAGGCGGGCAACTGCTACGGGCTCTCCTACGACCGCGAGATCATCCGCCAGTTCGCCCTGCACATCAATGTCGCCATCCCGGACCTGCCTGCCGCCGAACGCCATGGCTGGCTCGGGAAGCGGGGGCTGCTCAAGTCCTTCGAGAAGTTCCAGGTCCGCTCCTGGCGCGCCCGGGCCCGCAAGCTGCGGCAGCAGCTGGACGAGATCAACCCCGAGTTCCTGCTGGTGATCTATCCGGCCCCGGGCACGCTGCTGATGACCGAGGCCCTGTTCCCGGAATGGGCCACGGAGCGCGCGCCGCTGGTGCTGGCCGATGCCACCACCTACGGGCGGCCCGCCGAGTTCATGGCCCAGGGCGAGTCGCTGCTGGTCAACCGCCAACGCCTGCTCAAGGGGTTGCACTACACCCGCAAGCGCGGGATTCCCCATGTCTACCTGGGCGGCATCGATCCGGTGTGCGCCGGGGCCGACCCCGAGTTCTGCGGCAAGAACGCGGCCATGATCGGCGCCGTGTCCGACGGCTACTGGATCTTCTACGAAGGCCCGGAGTACCGCAAGGACCATCCCGCCTACTTCCAATGGTTCCAGAAGGCCAACGAGCAGATCGCCGACGGCCTCGTCACGCTGCACAACGAACCCCGGACCGAGCCGGAGAATCTTGGGCGCACGCGGCTGGACCGGAAGACCGACAAGCTCCAGGTCGCAGTCTACAACAACCGCAAGCTCCTCGGCAACGACATCGAGGGCACCGGCCTCTACGAGGTGCACAAGATCGAAGGCATGTCCGTCGGCTACCTGCAGCAACTGGATGCGGTGCTCCTGCAGAACTACAACGTGGAGCTTCCCGCCGACCATGTGATCTCCCGGAACCTGCGCACCTACGTGGAGAGTGGCGGCGGTCTGCTCCTCGGGCACGACACGGCGTGGTTCATGGAGAGCGTCTTCCCGGAGATCGCCCAGCGCGGATTCCCCAAGCACAAGGTCGAGGCCGAACGGCATGTGGTGGACCGGAAGCTGGCGGTCTGCGCCGAGCACCCGGCCCTGGCGGGACTGGCGAAGGGCACCGAGTTCCAGACCGAGTTCGGCGATCACATGATCTTCGAGCCCGGCCCCAAGGGCACGGTCGTCGTCCGCAACCGGTTCGGCGACCCGGTGTACGTGATTGGCACGGTCGGCAAGGGGCGTGTCGTCTACTCCGGCTGCTACTACGGCTACCGCCACGCCCTGGCGGGAGCGGAGAAGGAACTGCTCCTGAACCTGCTGCGCTGGCTCGCCTCCCCGCCCGCGAAAGGCCACTAGAAGCGTTGTGTTACCTGCTTCCGCCGAGTAGGTTGAGGGAACGGAGCCACACAAAGACAATGAGACCCGGCAACAGACCATGATCACGAGAGAAGCGGACTACAGCATTCGAGCCATCCTCTAC
>JABGQJ010000808.1 GCA_018648945.1 Victivallales bacterium | reverse complement strand
GCTTGCACCATCTGGTCGTGGGTCCGACTGCGTCGGTCGATGTAGCGGTCGCAGAACCGCAGCGTGACATCGTAGGCCAACTGCGCGACCTGGAAGCTCTTCAGCTTGCGGTAGCCGCCATGTTTGGGAAGTAAAGGCTCGGGCATCGCTCTCTCTCCTCCGGGTTCAATGGACAACATGGACAGGAATGGACCGCATGGACGATGGACTCAAGTCTATGGTAACTCAATAGATGCACTGCCGCAAGCCAGACACCCATCCATTCCCGTCCATCGTCCATTCCCGTCCATGCAGTCCATGTCGTCCATTCCCCCGCATGACATGCCAGCTTCCGGCGCGATATTGCACAAACCCCGCTCCGAGGAGTCGCCATGCTCAGAAGACTGCTGCCTGCCATCGCCCTGCTCTGCAGCTGTGCCCTATTCGCGGAAACTCAGAGCCTGGACACCGCCCTGACCCCGGTTGGTCCAGCCGAGCGCGGCGAGACCCGCCTGGTGAAGGTCGGCCCCAGCGCCCTCGCGTGGTCCCCCGACACAGGCCCCATCGCCCGAGACCTCCATGTCGATCTCAGCCGCTACCGCACGCTGAGCTTCTGGCTGCACTCGGAGGCGGCCACCTTCGGCCGCATCAAGATCTCGGCCGGCACCGACTTCTCCCTTGCCTTCGCCATCGACTGGACCGGGTGGGCACGATTCGAACTCCCCGAATGGCGTTTCCGGTCTGGTGCCAAAGACCGGCCCGCCGCCTGGCAACAAGCCAAGGGCCTGCGCTTCGAACAGACCGAACCCGGCTTCATCCCCACCCAACTGGTCCTCGACGGCCTGGAGCAGACCACCGACTGGGCCACCATCCCGATCAACGACAACGAGGTGATCATCGACTGGATGTACTGGGGCGCGCGGACCCGCCATCTCTGGACCAAGCTCTCCGGCGAGGGCGGCCTGAAGCCCTTCTGGTCGTGGGGCACATTCTGGGTGAAGGAACGCGCCGACCAGCGCGACGGCTGCGTCTATGAGCGACGCTTCGACATGGTCATCGACGAATACGGCACGCTGGAGGTGCGCGTGGCCAATGACAACGCCGGTATCCTGAGCGTGCATCTACAGGTGGATGGCACGTGGACTACACCCATCGCCTACCATCCTGGGGCCGGTCGTTTCGAGGAGATCGAGATCCCTCTCCCCAAGGGCGCGCGCGTGCTCAACGCTGTTCGCCTGGATCTCACCGAGCCAGCCGACCAGATCGGCGGGCCGGACGGGCGCGAACTGAAGTGCAACCTGCACTGGCTTATGCTGCGTCGGCGAGGCGCACCCAAGGGAGAGCCTGTTGTCAAGGCTGGCACCATCGCCCCGATTCCCCTCCAAGGCAGTCTGGAGGAAAACGGCATCCCCGGCGGCATCTACTTCGGCAAGGCGGACCTGCCGCGCATCCGTGAGCTGTTCCTAAGAGGCCCCGCCAAGCGCCTCGGCGCCGGCGTACTGAAGAGCGCCGACGGCCTGCTCGGCGCGCGTCCGGAGGACCACATCGGTCGCTACAACCCTGGTGCCAACTGGGTCATGGCCCGGGTGGGCAAGCGCACCTATGGGCTGGCCGCCAACGCCCGCAGGTGCGCTCTGGCCTACGTCATCTCGGGCGAGAAGAAGTACGCGGACCATGCCCGCCGGACCCTCCTCTCCCTCTGTCGGATCGAGGAATGGACCGACGGTCCCTTTGCCCGTTTCCCCCGCGGCTGGGGCGGCTACGGCAATCCCTTCTGCGAAGCCAGTGTTACCTACGCGGCAGCCCTTGCCTACGACTGGGCCTATCCCGCATTCACCCCAGAGGAACGCCAGGAAGTCGAGCAGGCGATCCTGCGCAAAGGCGTGTGGTGGACCTATGACAAGCTCAAGCATAGCCCGAGCATGCTGAAGATGAACCAGGGCGTGGTGTTCGACTCCGAGATCGGGTGCGCCCTCCTCCTGCTCTCCGCCCTCGACCCGTCCCTCCTCCCCATGCAGCAGCAGAGCGCCGAGTGGATCTGGCAGGGCATCGAAGCCTACTCCCTGCAAGACGGTGCCTCCACCGAAGGCGTCGGCTACTGGAACTACACCTGGAACACGGCGGTGAAGCTCCTGGCCGCCCTGGCCGCCCGCGATCCCGAGGGCTTCCGGAAGCGCTGTCCGGAGACGGTCATCCGCAGCATGGACTGGCTGGCCCACATGAAGAGCAATGGCGAGGAGCGCTGGGTACCGGTCGCGGTCTGCGACTCGCGGGGCGCGGCGCCCGGTCCCGGCGTTTCGGCGCTGTTCGCCAAGTACCTGGGATCGGAGACAGCAGCGTGGTTCCAGCAGCGATCCAGCGGGCCGCCCGACGAGGTCGCCGCCTTCATGTGGGCGCACGACACCCCTGCCACCGCGCCCAATCTGATTCCCTCCCGCCACTTCCGAGGCGCGGGCTATGTCTTCCTGCGCGAGGGGTTTGAGTACGGCGATGTGCTCTTTGGTCTGCTGGCAACGCCGCGCGTGGCGGGGCACTACCAGCACGACCGGGGCGCCTTCATGCTCGAAGCCTTTGGCGAGTACCTGGCCATGGACCCCGGCATGATCTCCTACGCCAACCCCATCCATCGCTCGCTGTCCGACTCCCGCCTGCACAACACCATCACCATCGACGGCAAGGACAGCACGCACACCAACGTCTCCGTCACCCGCTTCTTCGCCAGCCCGGCCCTGGACATCGTCTCCACCGACCTCACCAAGGCCTACCCCGGCGCCAAACAGATCCGCCGCCACGCCATCTACCTGCGCCCCGATCACGTGGTTGTCGCCGACGAGGTGGAACTGGAGAAGCCCGGTCGCATCGAGTGGAACCTGAACAGCGCCGGCACGCTGGAACTCACCGGCAACCGCCTGCTCGCCAAAGCCAAGCGCGCCACGCTGGTGACCGACTTCATCGAGCCCGCTGGACTCCAACTCTCCACCGAGGAATGGCCCTGCGGCTACCCCGGCCTCGTCAACCACCACGGCACCCTAGCCCTGCCCAAGCCAAGCACAAAGCAACGGTTTCTCACCAGCCTCTACCCCGTGCGCCCCGGTCGCGAAAGAGAGGTCAAGGTCGAGCGCCTTGCGAAAGGCGATACCCTCGGGGTGCGGATTCTGCGTCTGGACTGTGAAGATCTGGTGCTGTGGAATCCCGCCGGTGGCATCGATGCGGCAGGCGTGACCTGCGATGGCACGTTTGCGGTGGTCCGGCGCGTGGGTAAGGCATTGCGTGCGGTGAGCATGGGCGACGGCACCCGTCTTGCGGTCGATGGTCAGGAGTTGCTGCGCGCCGAGCGCAAGGGCACGCTGGCCATTGATCTGGGCGTGGGATGGTCCGTTGTCTCCGCGCTGGACACGGGGCTGTTCTCCCTGCCTATCCTGCCGCAGGCCCCCAAGGCCATTCTCGCGGGGGATGTGAGCGGCGGTTTCGCCCCTACCCC
>JABGQJ010000807.1 GCA_018648945.1 Victivallales bacterium | reverse complement strand
CCGACGGAGTCGGCGCGATGAGCGGCATGTCCGGCTTTGATATCGAACCACTTCTGGGCGGTCCTGCCCTCGTCCCCGAAGCGCCATGGACACTGGAGCAGGTCCAGGACATCCAGCGCCTCCGCAAGCTCTACGAACCGAATGTCGCGATCCTCGACCAAGCCCTGGCCGCGCCGGACCCCCAAGTCCCGACCGCAGACTCCTTCGAGTTCCTGCTCCCCTATCTGACAGAGGTCCGCGGCATGGCGCGATGGCTGTCCGTATCCGCCCAATGCCGGGCGGCCACGGGGGACCGTGCGGGAGCTCTTCGCGACCTCGATCGGATCCTGGATATGGCTGACATTGTCTGCCGCGGTGGCTGCCTGGTCAACCACCTCATCGGCGTCGCCTGCGACGCCATCGCGACCGGGGCCGCTTGGCAGAATGTGACGCGGGAGGATCTGCCGGCCCCGCTCCTCAGGCAAATGGCCCGGTCCTTCCTGGCCCATGCCGACAGCGCGGAACCCTTCGTGGAGGCCATTCGCGGTGAGCTCGTGCCCATGTACGACGGCATACCGAAGCTATACCAGAACGGCAGCCTCCGCCCGTGGTCCGGCGGCGTCTATGTTCCAGGCACCGCCATGGGGAGAGCTCTGGCTAGGGGCGGGTTCCTGCTCGCCGCCGTGGCCGGGAGCACGCCCAAGGCCACCATGGGCAACCTAGTCGCCTGCTACCAACACCTCATCGTCATCGCCGAGAAGCCCTATTCCGCCGCTGTCCAGGCCGAATACGACCTGTTCATGCAAAAGGTGTCTCCCCGGCTTGCTCCTGTGGCACCGATTCACCGGTCTCTTGCTCTGCAGACGCTTCTCCGGACCCGCGACCCACTCGGCCAGTTCTGGGCCTCCATATTCCTTCCCGCCCTGGACCGAGGCCACGCCAGGGCCGCTCATCGTGATGCCATCCTGCGCGGCATGGCGCTGTTCCTCGCCATCAAGGCCTACGAGAAGGAGCATGGGGCTCTACCAGAGGAGCTGGCGCAACTCGTGCCAGACTACCTGCCGCGTATGCCCAAGGACCCCTTCGACGGCAAGCCCTTCCGCTACCTCCGCAGCAACGTCCCCGACCTGCCTCCGGAAGCCTGGGCCGTATACAGCATCGGCGAGGACTTCGCCGACGACGGCGGCAAGGCGCGCAGCGTCGGCAGGGCCCGCGACAACCATGGCCCGAACCCGGACCTCGTCTGGCCCTCGCAGCCGTACCCCAAGACGCCCAAACCCCAAGACGCCCAAACCCCAAGACGCCCAAACCCTAAGGCCGCCCAACCTGCCGGCAACGTCCAACGCGGCAGGAGGCGAGACCGCGAACCGCACCGAGGGGCTCACCAAGGTCATCGCCCAGGACTTGGGGCACCCCTCACCATCCATCGTTCCCGCTTCCCGGGGTCCATGTCGTCCATTGCAGCGCAAAGGCCGCAGGATGGGACACCCGGTTCGCCCCTCATGGAATCCCTGCTCGTCTTGTGGTAGGTTGACCCATCGTGGTGCGACCTGCAAGCCAGGAGCCAAGCATGGCCGAAGAGAAGAAGCGCTGGAAGTGGTGGCAGAAGCTGTCGATGGCCATGACGGTCATCGTGCTCATCCTGATCGCTGCCTTCATCGGGCTGCGCGGACCATGGATCAGGCCCTTGCCGGGAGTCAGCCTGGAACTAGAACCGGGTCGCCGGCCAGTGCCAGCGAGTGCTCTTGGGCCAAACACGGCCTATCGCCTGCTTCTGGAAGCCATCGCGGACCCAGTTGCCCCCCCTGTGGCCCCCGAGTCTGGCGGCGAATACGGCATGTTCGACGATGGCGGAGGCGACATGTCCGAAGACCCCGCTGAGTCGATCTGGGGGGCCAGCTACAACAACGCATGGGAGATCGCAAAGACCAAATTCGAATACCACCCGTGGCCTGCCACGCCCCCGCCGCCGTTTGCCACTGTGGCAGAGGACACGAGCACCAGCGAGGAAGGCAGACAGGTGTCAGGCATGTCCGCCCCACGCGGCCTCGCCCCCGAGGATCCCTGGACGCTGGAGCAGTACCAGGAGATTCCACGTCTCATGGCAGTCGTGGCACCGAGGGTGGCACTCCTGGATCGGGCGCTTGCCGCCTCCGACCGACGGATGCCAGTCTCGGAGTCGATATGGCGCTATGCCCCCGACCTATCGCAGTGTGTCAGCTTCGCCCGGTGGCTGGTCATTTCCGCCCAGTACCGGGCGGCAACCGGGGACCATGACGGTAGCCATCGGGATCTTGCCCGAATTCTGGACCTGGGGAGTCTCCTGCGCCATGGATCCGCCGCTGGTGGGTGGATCACTGGTGAGCGCTGTGGCAAGCTGGCCGCAAGCGCCGCTCGGAGAATCGCCATGCGTAGCCCTCTGCCGGGCGACCTGCTGCGACGGGAGGCAAGGACCTTCCTGGACTGTGCCGACCGAGCCACCCCCTTCGCCGACATCATCCGCACCGAAGCGCACGCGGTCCCTGCGCTTGTGTCTGACTTCTACGCGTCCGGGTTCATCGATCTAGGCGAATGGATGCAAAGCGGCGGCGGCTATCGCCCCCCATGGCCGAGATGGCGAGACGGCGCCATTTTCCGTTTGGCCCCCCTTCTCGGCAGCACGCCAAAGACCACGGCCCGAAATCTGCAAACGGTCTTCCAACACCTGATCCCGATTGCGGAGAAGCCGTATTCCGCAGCTCTCCGTGCCGAGTATGACCGCTTCGGGAGATCCCTAACGTCCGCCCGATCGCTTCCCAGGTTGCTGTTTGGCACCCTTGATCCACTGGGCCACGCATGGGCAGGCAGCTGGCTCTTCGAGTCCTACGGGAGAATCCACTCGGCCGTTACCGCGCACGCTGCCCGGATGCGCGGCATGGCCCTCTTCCTCGCCATCCAGGCCTACGAGAAGGAGCATGGGGCTCTGCCGGAGGAGCTGGCACAACTCGTGCCAGACTACCTGCCGCGTGTGCCAAAGGATCCATTCGACGGCAAGCCCTTCCGCTACCTGCCCAGCAACGTCCCCGGGTTGCCGCCGAAGGTCTGGGCCGTATACAGTATCGGCGAGGACTTCACCGACGACGGGGGCAGAGCCCACAGCGCCGGCACGTCCCACGACGAGCATGGCCCGAACCCGGACCTCGTCTGGCCGTCACGGGAGTACCCGAAGCTCCCACCCCCCAAGGAGTCTGGGGGCATGTCCGGCGAATAGAGAGGACAGGCCGAAATGGAGATGGTGAGGTGATTCAGATCAGGAAGTGCATCCGGGGATGGCGGCGATGGCTGGGGCTGGCCCTGGTGATGGCCCTGCTGTTCGTCCTGCTCGCATCGGTCCGGTTCTACCTAGTGCTGCGCAATGCGAAGCCATGGATCGAGCCCTTGCCGGGGGTCTGCATCGAGCCCAGCCGCCCGTTCGTGAAGGCCAGTGATCTGGGGCCGGCGACGGCG
>JABGQJ010000806.1 GCA_018648945.1 Victivallales bacterium | reverse complement strand
CTGCGTCCACAGCCGCGACGGCCTTCTCCATCGTGCATTTCTCGATGAAAGCGCCGTTGACCCCGACCGTGGGCCCCCGGTCGCACCGCTCGTGGCAGAACGTGGCCTTCACATTGACTTGGCCGTCCAGTCCGCTCTGTTCCACATGCGCAAGCAGGTTCTTCAACAGCTCCTGCGAGCCGCGCAGGAAGCAACTCGTGCCGACGCAGACCGTGACCGTGACCGGGCTTTTGCCGTTGCCGAGGAGGGTGACTTCCTCATCCTCGATCCGCTTGCGGCTCTGGTACTCGGTGTGCAGCAGTTCATGGGCGCGATGGCCGCCGACTTCACCAAGGTGTTCCTGGTAGGTACGTTCCAAATAGGGGTTGTCGAGAGGTTTGTGGACTTGCAGCCGCCGGTCGATATCGTAGAGACCCGCCGTGCGCTGGCGGCGCGCTTCGGGCGTGAAGGAGACCGGTTGCCCCGCGCCGCCGACACAACCGCCGGGGCAGGCCATGACCTCAACTAAGTCGTAGTCGCACTCACCCGCCTCGATCTGGCGGCAGAGCCGTTTGGCATTGGCCAGGCTGTGGACAATCGCCAGCTTGAGCTTGAGATCGCCCAGCGGGATCTCCGCTTCGCGCAGACCACCTTCGCCGCGCACTTCGCGGAACTCCACGCTATGGAGCGCCTCGCCGCTGAGCACCTCGTAGGCGTGCCGCAGCACCGCCTCGCTGACGCCGCCCGAGTTGCCGAAGATCACGCCCGCGCCGGTCTTGAAGCCCATGGGCAGGTCCAGCGCGGCAGGTTCGAGGTTGGCGAAGTCGAGCCCGGCGGACCCGATCATGCGCACCAACTCCTGGGTGGTCAGGACAAAGTCTACGTCTGCCACGCCATCCTCGGCCAGCTCGGGGCGCTCGGCCTCGTACTTCTTGGCCGTGCAGGGCATGATCGAGACCACCGCTATGCTCTTCTTGACGACCCCCAGTTTGGCGGGCAGCATATCCTTCGCCAGCGAGCCGAACATGGCCTGGGGCGAGCGGCAGCTGGAGAGGTTCGGCAACAGGGCGGGGTGGTACTGCTCCGCGTACTTCACCCAGGCCGGGCAGCAGCTCGTGAACTGCGGCAGGTTCTCGCCCGACTTCTTGCGCTTGATGAACTCGGCGGCCTCTTCGAGGACCGTCAGGTCGGCGGCGAAACAGGTGTCGTAGACCTGGTCGAAAGCGAGCATTTTGAGCGCGGCGACGATGCGGCCGGTCACGTCCGTGCCCGGCTCCAAACCGAAGGCCTCGCCCACTGCCACTCGGACGGCGGGGGCAATCTGGGCCACGACTGTTCTCTCCGGCTTGGCCAGTTCGGCGAAGACCTCCTCCACGACCGACTTGGGCATGATGGCCCCGGTCGGGCAGACCCGGGCGCACTGGCCGCAGAACACGCACTCCACCTGCCCCAGATCCTTGCCAAACGCGGGTAGCACGCAGGAATCGGCTCCGCGGTGGGCGAAGTCAATGGCCCCGATGCCCTGGATTTCGTCGCAGGCCCGAACGCAATCCCCGCAGAGGATGCACTTGTTGGGGTCGCGGACGAGGGACGGGTTGCTGGTATCCAGCGGCACCGGCTCCTTGACGGGCTTGAAGCGGACTTGGTCAACGCCGAGACGCCGGGCCAGATCGAGCAGTTTGCAGTCGTCGCTCTTGCCGCATGTGGTGCAGCCCTGGTGGTGGTCTGCCAGGAGCAGCTCGATGGTGATCTTCCGCATCTCGCGGATCTCGGCGGTGGCAGTGCGGACGACCATGCCGGGCAGGGGCGTGGTCGAGCACGAGCCGACGATGCCCCGGCCTTCGATGTCCACGATGCACAGACGGCAGGCACCATAGACACTCAGTTCCGAATGATAGCAGAAGCTGGGGATATCGATGCCGATCTTGCGGACGAGTTCCAGGAGATTGCGCTCGTCGCCGATGGCAACCTGGCGGCCGTCAATGGTGAGGTAGTTCTGATCCATGGTCACACTCCGGTAATGGCGTCGAACTTGCACGCGGCGGCGCAGACCCCGCATTTGATGCAGAGTTCGGGGTCGATGATGTGGGGCTGGCGCTTCTCGCCGATGATGGCCCCGACCGGGCATTTGCGCATGCAGAGCGTGCAGCCCTTGCACTTCTCGGGGTCGATCTCGGGTACGGCAAGGGCCTTGCAGCAACTGGTGGGACAGCGCTTGTCGCGGACATGCGCCAGATACTCGTCACGGAAGTAGCGCAACGTGGAGAGCACCGGGCTCGGAGCGGTTTTACCAAGGCCGCAGAGCGAGCCCTTGGCCACGGTTCTGCCGAGGGTCTCCAGCAGATCGAGGGTCGATTCATCGGCTCTGCCCTCGATGATGTCGTCGAGTAGCGCCAGCATCTGCTTGGTCCCTTCGCGACAGAGCACGCATTTGCCGCAGGACTCGTTCTGGGTGAACTGCATGAAGAACCGCGCGATCTGCACCATGCAGGTTTCCTGATTCATGACCACGAGACCGCCCGAACCAACCATTGCGCCCGCTTCCTTGAGCGAGTCGTAGTCCATCGGCATATCCAGGTGCTCCTCGACCAGGCATCCCCCCGAGGGGCCGCCGATCTGAACCGCCTTGAAGGGGCCATGGGTCAGCTCACCCGCGTTGTCGGTGATCCCCCCGCCGATCCCGTGCACGATCTCGCGCAGAGTGGTGCCAAGGGGCACCTCGATCAGGCCGGTATTGGCCACGTGACCAGTCAGCGCGAAGGTCTTGGTGCCCGGCGAACTCTCGGTGCCCTGCGACCGGAAGGCCTCCGCGCCATGGCGCAGGATCACGGGGACAGTGGCGAGGGTCTCCACGTTGTTGATGACCGTGGGCTGGCCCCAGAGGCCCGACTGGGCTGGGAACGGCGGTTTGGGCATGGGCATGCCGCGCTTGCCTTCGATGGAGGCGATCAAGGCCGTCTCCTCGCCGCAGACAAAGGCGCCGGCACCTTCCATCACATGGATCTGGAACGCGTAGTCGGTGCCAAACACACTGGGGCCAAGGACGCCGGCGGCTTCCGCATCGACCGCGGCCTTCTTGATGCGCTCGACCGCCAATGGGTACTCCAGCCGCACGTAGACGTAGCCCTCGTCGGCCCCGACCGCGCGGGCGGCGATCATCATGCCTTCGAGCACCCGATGGGGGTTCCCCTCCATCAGGCTGCGGTCCATGAATGCTCCTGGGTCGCCCTCGTCGCCATTGCAGATCACGTACTTCTTGTCGCGCTTCTCCTTGAGCGTGAACTGCCATTTGAGGCCGGTGGGGAAGCCACCGCCACCCCGGCCGCGCAGGCCGGCTTCGGCCATTTCCTGACAGACCTCTCCGGGTGCCATGCTGGTGAACGCCTTGCGGGCCGCGTCGTAGCCGCCCCAGGCGATGTACTCGTCCAGATTCTCGGGATCGATCACGCCGCAGTTGCCGAGGACGGTGCGCTGCTGCTTGGCATA
>JABGQJ010000805.1 GCA_018648945.1 Victivallales bacterium | reverse complement strand
CTGGACGACGCCGTGGGAAGCGGACCTGACCGGTCTCGCGAAGGTGGGAGACAATGTGCTGGAAGTTGAGGTGGCGAACGTGTGGAAGAATCGCCTGATCGGAGATGCGGCTCTTCCCCCCGAGAAGCGCCGCGCGCGGACCAATGTGGGCTTGGAGAAGGGCAAGCGCACCAAGAAGCGTTGCCAGACCATCGCTTCCACGGATGCCCTCATGCCCTCCGGCCTGATGGGGCCGGTTGTCCTGGAGTTTGGCCGCGAGCAGTTGGTTGGGTTCTGATTGATCCTGCGGCCCAGTCGGGCTAGGTTCGGGTACTCCCAACGCCACCCCAATCTCTGCGGAAAGGACGTCCCATGCGCATTGCGGCTCTCCTCCTCGTCGGCCTGGCCATTACCTCGGCGGCGGCCGCCACGATCCATGTTTCGCCTCAGGGCGATGACGCCAATCCGGGCACGCCGGAACGCCCGGTGGCGTCCCTGGTCCGGGCTCGTGGTCTGGCCCGTGAGGCCCGCGCCAAGCTGCCGGACGAGGCCGTTTCGGTCCAACTGGCTGGCGGCGAGTACCATCTCGACGAGCCCCTGATTCTCACTCCCGAAGACAGCGGCGACGCCAAGGCTCCCGTCGTCTGGCGATCCGCGCCCGG
Organism: Victivallales bacterium; assembly: GCA_018648945.1. The sequence goes on along the minus strand of JABGQJ010000805.1, from coordinate 2,828 downwards.
GCAGCGGGCCATGCTTCGTGCGGTCCGTGAGATCAAGGGCTGGCAGCCCTGGCGCGACGGCATTCTGGTTGCGGACCTTAATGCCCAGGGACTGTCAGGAGTTCGTTTTCATCAGCTCTTCCACAAGCTCGCCAAGCAGGAGTTCTCCGCCCGTCTGCCTCTGGCCAGGCATCCCAACGCCGACCCCAAACAGCCACTCTACGGTGGCTTTCTCTACGTGGGCCAGGCCAGCAAGAAGCCCCGCGAGCAGTTCCACTACCGTGAAGGCGATCTCCCTCTTGCCAACTGGCCCGACATCTCCCAAGCCGAGGTCGCTTCGGTCTACAGCTTGGGTTGGATGTTCGCCAACACCCCCGTCGTCGGGATCGATCCCCCCACCCGCACTATCCAGGTCCGCAAGGTGCGTGGCAGGTTCCTCCGTCTGAACCGCTACTACATACAGAACGTCCTCGGCGCCTTGGATGCTCCGGGCGAGTGGTATCTGGACCGCAAGGTCAGTCGGCTCTACCTCAAGCCCCCCAAGGCCGGAATCGGGCGTATCTTCGCCCCTGTGGCAGACCAGATCGTCGAACTACGAGGTGAGATTCCCTACCCACACCAATACCTGAGCACCCGTTGGACGCGCCCCAAGGACGAGTGCCCGCTGCCCGAGGATGCGCCGCCCGCCCGTCCCGTCCATCACATCTACTTCAGGGGTCTCGACTTCGAGGGTGCCCGCCAGGACGCCATTCGCTTCCTCGGCACCAGGAACTGCGGTGTGACTAGCTGCCGCATCACCAACGCAGGCAATGTCGGGGTGAATATGGGCGGCGTCACCTCCTCCTTCCCCGAGGTCGGCAATCCGCGGGTCGAGGCGGCCACCGGTTCTCCTATTGGTGCAGGTGGGGGTGGCCAGATCCTCCTTGCTCGCGATCCGGGCATCGACTGCCATGTGGAGGGCTGCGATATCTGGAGCGTCGGTTCCGAAGGCGTCATGCTGATGGGCGAGCGCAACCTGGCGGCGAACAACCACATCTACGACACCGGTCTCTTCGCCAAGGACGCCCCCTGCATCAACCTGCTGGGCGACGGCAATGTGGCCCGCCGCAACACCCTCCACGACTCCCCCCGCTGCGCCGTTTTCCTCAAGGGCGTGAACAACGTCGTCGAAGGCAATGACTGCCACCACGCCAACATGGAAACCACCGACATGGGCGTGATCCGCATGGTCCAGCGCAACGCCCATCTCAAAGGCAATGTGATCCGCTACAACCGGGTCGCCGACTCCATTGGCTACGGCTTCTCCTGGAGTCGGGCCACACACTACGAGTCCCCGTTCTACACCTGGGGGATCTATCTGGACGACTACACCTGCGGCACGACCGTCCACGGCAACATCGTCACCCGTTGCGGACGCGGTGGCATCATGATCCACGGTGGTGGTGACAACACCGTCACCAACAACATCTGCATCGACGCAGGCCCATACCAGATTGAGCTGGCCCCGATCCGGCGCGACTACCGTGATGTCAAGAACGTCTTCGCGAACAACCGGGTCGAGCGCAACGTCCTGATCTGCCGCAACGAGGATGCCGTCCCCTATCGCTACACGTCCGCCACGCCCGACACCGTCACCTTCCGCAACAACCTCGTCGATTTCGGCGAGCGGAAGCCGTTGGTGGTGACCAATCGGTACAGTGCCGTCGAGGGCTGGGTCAATTGGCTGCGGCTGGGCCAGGACAAGGGCAGTTTGGCCGCGCCAGCGAAGGTTGATGCCACTCCTGGAGGCGAGGTCAGCATCGCCGCCGATTCACTTGCGTGGAAGCTGGGGTTCGCCCCGATCGTCACGAAACTCATTGGTTGCTACCAGAGCCGCACTCGCGTGTCTTGGCCTCTCACTCCAAACCGCGACCGGTACCGCGAGCCCCCCGTGCTCGCCACGATCCCTGGGTTCCAGCCCCCCCCAAAACAGCGCCAGCCCTATCAGATCGTGGGACCCGTCCAGCTGGATTTCGAGAACGCCCCCGTCGGTGGTCGTTCGCCAGCGGGCGATGCCATGGCTCCCGTTCCGTCGGCCATCGTGGTCTCCGACGAGCAGGCGGCGGGCGGCACGCACTCCCTGAAGATCGTCGATGCTCCGGGCCTGAAACACGAATGGCAGCCCCGCATCTACTTCCCAGTCGCCTTCGCCTCGGGCAAGGTGCAGTTGGCCCTCGACCTCTATCTTCCCAGCAATTCCCCGGTCAAGCTCTACATCGATCCCAGGCAGTACACGGCCAGCGGCAAAGCCGAGTTCCTCTCCGGGCCGCAGCTTATGATCGAGCCGGACAGCACTCTCCGAGCTGGCGACAAGATCCTCGCGACCCTCCCTCGCGACACCTGGTGCCGACTGAACCTCACCCTCGAGCTTGGCAAGCCCACCGGCAGCAGCACCCTCCGCGTAACCGTTGGCAGGACCCCGACCCAGACCTTCGCCATCCCCCACGTTGCCGCCACCTTCCAGCGCCTGGAGCGGGTCGTCATCGCCAGTCTCGCCACCGAAGCCAGCACCTTCTACGTGGACAACATCACCATCGCTCCCGTTAAGTAGAGAGACTCCATGCATATCACCTTCCGCTGGCCCCTCGTCGCCGTCCTCCTTCTGGGTTTGGCCCATGCACAAGCAACCAGTAATGGCCCGACACGGGCCCAACTGATCGCTGCGGCCGAGCGGTTGCTGCCGTTGCTGGACCTGGAGCGGCGGGAGATGGCGCCGGTCAAGGCTCAAGCCGAGAAGGGCGACAAGGTCGAGGCGCTACGCGTCTGGCGGGATCTGGTCGTGGCCCGGATGCGACGACTCGACTACCACG
>JABGQJ010000804.1 GCA_018648945.1 Victivallales bacterium | reverse complement strand
CCTGCCGCGTCATCGGGGCCCGGTCCGGCGAGGACTTGGCCCGTTACCCGGTGGCCCGTTACTCCGAGGCCAAACGGCATTGGGGCTACATGGCCGCCTGGCAAGATCTGCTGATCGGCAGCGCCACCCGCGAGGGAGCTGAATTGACCCCGGGAGTCAAGGCGGACTACGACACCGTTTGGTACCACAACAAGCCCGTGGTCACCAGCCTGACCGTCTTTGGCCTAAACCGCAAGAACGGGGCGCCGCGCTGGCGGTATGACCCCAAGCAGGGCGTGGTCGCCAATCCCACGCTGGCCATCGTGGACGGGCTGGTCTGCTTCCTGGAGAGCACCAATCCCGCCACGCGCGCCGACGAGGACGGCAAGGTCACCCTCGCCGAGATGTTCAAGAACGGCCCGCGCATCACGGCCCTCAAGGCCGCCACCGGCAAGGTCGCGTGGTCCGTGCCCATCGCGCTTACCGGCTTCCACCACGCCCTCTATCTGTCCGGCAAGGATGGCGTGCTTGTGCTCACCGGCTCCCGACACGACCAGGTCGGCGACAAGAAGCTGATCCAATACCAACTTGTCGGCGTCAGCACCGCCGACGGCAAGGAGCTCTGGCGCAACGACAACACACCCAGTCGAGGAGATATCCTCAACGGGGGGCACGGCGAACAGACCCAGCACCCCACCATCGTTGGGAATGTTGTCTATGGCCCCGGCTTTGCGCGGCGGCTCCGGACAGGCGAAAACGTCCCCGGCTGGAAGTGGAACAAGAGTCCCCAGTGTGCCACGGTCTCCGCCTCCGCCACCAGCACCTTCAGCCGCCAAGGCGGCCGACCGACCATCGCGAACCTGGCCACCGGCAAGCAGATTCCGCTGACCCTCGTCACCCGCCCGAGCTGCTGGATCAACACCCTCCCGGCCGGCGGGCTCGTGCTCATTCCCGAAGGCAGCTCCGGCTGCACCTGCGGCTACTCCATCCAGACCACCCTCGCCCTCGCACCGGTGCCCTGACCCGAGCACTGCCCCGCCCGCCCACGCTGGAGTCACCCGATGAGGAGCGCTCTGACAAAGACGAGCAAGTTCCTGAGCTTCGTGCTCAGGCACAACCCCCAGGCCATCGGGCTCCAACTGGACGAACAGGGCTGGGCATCGGTGGACGAACTGATCGCGGCCGCGACGGAACGGGGCACGAAGCTGAGCCGTGAGATGATCCGCGACGTGGTCGCCACCAACGACAAGAAGCGCTTTTCCCTATCCGAGGATGGAAGCAGGATCCGAGCGAACCAGGGGCATTCAGTCAAGGTGGACCTTGGCCTGGAGCCAGTCACGCCACCAGAGTTCCTGTTCCACGGCACGGCGACCCGGTTCATGACCTCCATCCGGACCCAGGGGCTGAAGCCCTCAGGGCGGCACCACGTCCATCTCTCGCCGGATCGGGAGACGGCGCTGAAGGTGGGCAGTCGGCATGGTGTCCCCGTGATCCTGCGAGTCGAAGCAGGGCGAATGCACGCCGAAGGGGCCGTGTTCTACCGTTCCGAGAACGGGGTCTGGCTGACCGACCGTGTGAAGCCCTGCTTCTTCACCATCCATTCGCCAGAAGCCTGATGGCACTGCCTCCGCCTCCGCCGAGCCCCGAGTTAACAGCAACGGTGAGGGCACTGCCCTCGAAGGAGACTGATCATGTTCTTCAAACAGTACAAAGTCGAGGGTCTGGGGTGCTATTCGTACCTGATTGGTTGCCCGGCGGCGGGAACAGCGTGCGTGGTGGATCCGGAGCGGCATGTGGGGCAGTACCTGCAGACTGCCGAACGCCAGGGACTCAAGATCACCCATGTGTTTGATACGCACCTCCATGCAGACCACATCACCGGCAGCGCAGAACTGGCCGCGCGAACTAGCGCGAAGATCTGCGTGCATCCGGCCATCGAGGCGGGCTACGCCCACGAAGCTCTACAGGAAGGGCAACGCCTGCGCTTCGGAGCGGCGGAACTGGAAGTGATCGAGACGCGAGGGCATACCCCAAACTCCGTTAGCTTCGCGGTGACCGACCACGGGCGCTCCGACAATGTCTTCGCGATCCTCACTGGCGATCTGCTTTTCGTGGGCGATATCGGGCGGCCCGATTTGGCGGGCGAAGATCTGCTCGACGAGCAGATTCACAATCTCTACGAGAGCCTCTACACCAAGCTCGCCCGCTTCCCCGACTGGACCGAGGTCTATCCAGCCCACGGCGAGGGATCGCTCTGCGGCAAGGGCATGAGCGCCAAACCCATGACCACCCTCGGCTTCGAGCGCCGCAACAACCCGCTGCTCAACGGCCTCTCCTTCGACGAGTTCCACCGGCTAATGGCCGCGAACTTCCAGGTCCGTCCGCCCAACTTCATGGCCATCGTGGACAAGAATCAGCGGGGGCCGCAGCTGCTGGGAGACACCGCCACCTTCACGGAGTTTTCCGTCCTTCAGGTCGACCAGGCCCTGGCAAGCGGCGCCCGGATCATCGACACGCGCGCCCAGAGCGCATTCGGCGCGGCCTTCCTGCCCGGTTCCATCAACATCGGGCTGAGTGCCAGTTCGGTGAACTGGCTCGGGCTGGTGCTGTCGGCGGACACCGATATCATCATCGTGGCCGACAGCGCAGAGAACGCGCGGCAGGTTGCCAAGCAATACTGCCGCGCTGGCTACGACCGACTGGTCGGCTACGTCCCCGACGGCGTCGCCAGCTGGGCCCTGCAAGGCAAGCCCCTCGACCATCTCCCCCAGCTCACGCCAACCAGTCTGAAGCATGTATTCGCGAAATACGGCGACCATGTGGTGCTGGATGTGCGCACGGATGCCGAGTGGGAGTCGGGCCACATCGAAGGCGCGATCCATCTGCCTCTCCCCCAGTTGGTGGCGGCAGGGGTCGACCTCGACAGAGAGCGGCACATCACGACGATCTGCCGTTCGGGTTACCGGTCGAATGTCGCGGGCAGCTTCCTCAAGTCCCAAGGCTACGAGCATGTCTTCAGCCTGATCGGCGGCATGACTGGCTGGAACGCTGCAGGCCGAGAGGAAGGCTGAACGAGGACATGAGCGTCTAGGCTTGGGCTCAGACGAGCAGCTCCCAGGCAACAAGGGGCCCCGGGCCGGCCCAACGGATCTCCACCGGGCGGCGACCGTGGGGCAGGATGGCAGTCGCCACGTAGCGGCCACCATCCGCAAACACCTCGACGACACGCTGATCGATGAACACTCGGCAGGCAAGCGAGGAGAGAGTGGCTTCGTGGGTACCGCCGCTGCCATGGAGCGAAAGGCGGTCTGCCGCGGGGTCCAGCGCCAGGGCCTGCTCGTCGCCACTGTCGAGACGGACAGCCAGCTGCCCACCGCTTTCCGGCAAGGCCAATTCCCAGGCCGCGCCATCGGCAAGGGACATGCGGTCGGTGACTTCATGTCGATCCCCGCGCAGGGCCCGCAGTTCCCGGGCGGGCTGTTGGATCAGGCAG
>JABGQJ010000803.1 GCA_018648945.1 Victivallales bacterium | reverse complement strand
ATGGCAGCCATCGCCACGAGCTACCCGAGTACCTGGCCGAACTACAGGCGATTCTCGAATGGCTGCGGGACCATACGGAGGCCCGGATCGTCTTCGCCCTGACCACCCCCGTTGATCAGGATCGGCAGTGCGCGTCAAGCTACGCTCGCGTGGTGCGCCGCAACACGGACATTCCCGCCTACAATGGCCCGACCCGGGCTCTGGTGGAGTCCCTGGGCTTGGGAGTGAACGACCTCTATGCTGCCGTGGAATCGGTGGGCGTGGACCAGGTGATCGCCGCCGACGGCGTCCACTTCCAGCCCGAGGGCTACGAGGTCCTCGGCAAAGCCGTCGCCCAACGCATCCGCGCGGAGCTCCCCTAGCTCCCCAGGATGGATTCACCACGAAGGCACGAAGGGCACGAAGGGGGAGGGGACAGGTAGGGGAGGGTGGTGGATCGGGCAGTGGCGTCGCGCTCCTGCCCTGAGGGCACCATCGTGCATCCCGTGTCCTCCATCCGTTCTTTCCTCTCTCCCAGTCTTCCTTCGTACTACTATCACGCCATTTCTTGTTTTCCCGGCAAGAAACTCCGAAATGAAGGGACGCAACATGCTGCGCAGGAATCTAATGCGAGCGGCCTTTCATTCGATGTTCGATGTTGGGCGTTCGATGTTCGATGTTCGTTTGGCTGGGGCCAACGGCCGCTCTACGACCTTCGTGCCTTCGTGGTGAGGACGAGGGGCAGACTACTTTGGGGTCACGGGCACGAGCTGGAGCCAGTCTAGGTTCAGACCCGTTTCGGTGGGTGTGTCCAGACTGAGCGTGTGGATTCCTGCCGTCAGGTCGAGGACTAGGGGCGTCTGTTCTCGTGCTAGCCAGACATTGCGCCAGTTGTCCTCGGTGGTGCTCCAGCCACCAGTGAAGGGGAAGAGGAACGGCGGGCCGCCGACAGACTTGCCGTCGATGGCGACGGTCCGGGTCACGTCGCCTTTCCATACATGGCAACACCGCAGGCGCACCGCGTAGCGGCCCGCAGCCGGTAGCTTGAACTGCCAGCCCAGCCGATGGTTGGGCTTGGACCAGAAGCGGAGCGCCTTGCCCTGGGCACCGACCTTGTCGCAGACCTCGACCTTCTCTCCAGCCTGTTCACTGAAGTCCTCGGCCTGCACAGTGATGGCCTTGGCCAGATCGGGGACGAGCGTGTCCCAGGCCGGGTCGCTATACACCCCCGGCAGACCATCCACGGGACGGGGCTGGATCGTGAAGCGAACACGCGCTTCGGCGACGGGTTCCTTGAGGGAGATTCCCAACCGCCGCGGGGTGGGGCGGCCGGGATTCTCGATCTCCTCAGCGACGTAGTCCCAAGCCCCTCCTGTCACTTCGACTCGGATCGCCAGGGCATGCGCTTCATCATAGACGGCAAAGGTGTCCGGACCTACTTGATGCGCTCGGTCCAGCGTAATCAGCGCCGTGTTGAACGCCGTGGGCTCCGCAAATTGAACGTGGTCCTCGATCTGGATCACCCCGGCCTCACGGTCATGCTCGAACGTGCGAGTCAGCGACCGCAATGCCGTCACTTGATACGCCGGGGCGAGATCGATCACGAGACGGTCCATTTCATCGGTGAACTCCGTCTCCAGGATCTTCCCGCGAGCCGCCACGCCCTTGCTCTGCAAGGTCCCGCCTACCACCGGGACGGGATGGCCGTAGGAGTTCAGCACCTTGCTTTCGTAGCGCCGCGAGCTAAACGTGCGGCGCGTATATACCTCCGCCCCGGGATCGCAGAGCAACGCCTTGCCTCCCAGCACGACCACGTAGGAGCCCACATCGTTGTGGTTGTGGCTCTCGGCATTGTGTCCGCCCTTGATCGCTGCGCCGAAGGGCACAGCGGCGTCCGCTCGCCCACGGCTGACCAGGATTCCTGCGTCCGCGAACCAGCTTCGCAGCGGCAGGCTTCCGGCCTCCACAGTGGCTGCGTCCAGCGCCTCGTCCTCGACAAGCGTGTGGAAGCCCGTTCGCAGGATGCTCCCGCCCAGCCCGCTCGGCGTGCGTCGCTGGCCACCGAACATATCTGGATGGACACGGCTGATCAGGGCCATGACATCGGCGCTGGGACGGGCACGGACGCTGCAGTCCGCGAAGGCGGGTCCGATGCTCGGCTGCACCAGGATGTTCTGCGGAAACCGCGCCGCCGCCAAGACCTTGGGGTCGGCGAAGATGTCCAGCTTGCCGCCGGTGGCATCCCGCACCATGAGCCCGAGCATCATGTAACGACCGAAGCCATACCCCCAATACCCAACCCCCTCACTGCAGTAACCATCATCGGTGAACCCGGCGAGGAAGAAGGGATTCGAGATCTCCATCCCGGCAATGTACTCGGCCCGTTCCTGCGCCGAGGGGACGATAGCCAGAGCCGTCCCCACGATTCCGGCGTTGCACACTGCGTTCCAGTTGTTCTCGCAGATCATCCACCAGTTGCCTCGAGTGGAGCCGCCCCGCAGAGCCTTGAGATACGGATCAAGCACCCAGCGGCGGATCTCGGCCCGCGTGCGTTCCCGCGTGGTCGCCGACAACCGGTCGCCGAGCCAGTACAGCGTGTTCGCAAGAATCCAGGCCCGGTAGGAGGAGCCCAGCGCCACGGTAATGTGCGTGCCCTTGAAGTTGGTGAGAGCGCCATCGCAGGCGGGCATCAGCCAACTCCGATGCTCGCACATCGCCAGCATGTCGCGCTCGATCGCGGGCAGGAAGCGTCCCTTGTTTTCGAGGCACTCGGCCACCACCAGCGTCTCGATGCGCGAGGTGCATTTGGCGTAGGGGATCTCGTAGTTCCGTCGATTCCCCGTCTTGGTGTACTCCAGGTAGAGCTCGTCCGGCAGTTCGGGTGGCGCGGTGTCCGCGTAGCCCTGTGCATGGCGCAGGACGGCGGCCGCCCGATCCGAGCGCGCCAGCCGATCCCACCGTTCGCGATCCGTGATCGGGAAGCCGATCCCGCGCGGTTTCTCTGGCAGCATCGCGGCGATCTCGGCGATACGGGCTGCACTCGGCGTCTGGAACGGCGCATCGCTGATGTTCGCCACCTCGGTAGTCTTGACCGTCTTGACGTCCTCGGCGGCCAACTCGGTCACGTCGAAGTCATCCAGATCGACCGTCGTGATGCTGGCGTTGAAGCTATGGATCCACACGGTCAACGCCGTCGCCCCCTCCGGTGCCTGAGCGGCGATGGTAAACTGCCGCCAGTCGGTGGCCCTGGCGGGTAGGCCCAGAACGTTGAGGTTCCCACGTGCCTGAGTCGTCAGTATCCTGCCCTTCTCATCCCAGAACTCGACATAGACGCCAACTCCCTGCCTCCTGAGCATTTTGGCCCAGAAGCGCACGGCATAGTGCCGTCCTGCCGTCACGGGGATTTTCGCCGAGCGTACTGTGCTGCCCTGAGTCTTGCTGTCGTCCGTGACCCGCAGACCGAGCTTGCCGGAACGCGCGGACTCGGCACTCACA
>JABGQJ010000802.1 GCA_018648945.1 Victivallales bacterium | reverse complement strand
CGCTTTGGGGCGGGGAAGAAAGCGGCGAGACGCCGCTTCTACTCTGATCCCGAGGCGCTGCTGCGGCATACTGCGACCGGAGAACCCAGGATATGCAGCGGAATCCCGACGGGCTGGGACAAGCCGGGACGCCCATTCTGCATTCTCACTTCTGCATTCTGCACTCCTCCCAGATCGGCGCTTCGCCGACCTGGGAGGAACGTAGCCTATTCGTCGCCGAGCAGGGCTTCCCCTTGTGCGGCCATCAGGCTGCTGACCCGCTGGGCAAAGGCCAGCGGATCCTGCACGGGCAGGGCGGAGGTCAGCAATGCCTGGTCATAGAGCAGTTCGGAGTATTCGCCCACTTTGGGGTCGGCCGCGTCCCGGTCGAACAGCTTCTGGAGCACGTCCACGACCGGGTGGCTGGGATTCAGTTCGAGGATGCGCTGGGCTGGCGGCACGTCCTGGTTCATGGCCCGCATGATCTTCTCCATGTGCATGCCCATGCCATGCTCGTCGGCCACCAGGCAGCAGGCGCTGTCGGTGAGGCGCTGGGAGAGACGGACCTCCTTGATCTTGTCGCCAAGGACCTCCTTCATCTTCTCGACCAGGCCCTTGTGCTCTTCCTCGGCTTGCTTGCGCTCCTCTTCCTTCCCCTGCTTCTCCTCCTCGGTATCCAGGTCGAGATCGCCCTTGGCGACGGATTTGAGGGACTTCTCCTTGTAGGCCTGCATGCCTTGGACGACCCACTCGTCGATGGGATCGGTCAGGAGAAGCACTTCGTAGCCCTTGGCCTTGAAGGCCTCCAGGTGGGGGGAACTGGCGACTAGATCGCGACTCTCGCCGGTGATGTAGTAGATGTCCTTCTGATCCTCGGGCATGCGCTCCACGTATTCGGCCAGGGAGGTGAAGGCATCGGGCTCGGTGGTGTTGGTGCCGAAGAGGAGCAGATCCTGGAGTTTCTCGCGGTTCTCGAAGTCGGACGCCACGCCCTCCTTGAGGACGGGGCCGAATTCATTCCAGAACTGGACGTACTTGTCGCGGTTCTTCTCCATCGTGCCGGACAGGGTGTCGAGCACCTTCTTGACCAGGTTCTTGCGGATCATGTGCAGGTTGCGGTCTTCCTGGAGGAGTTCGCGGGAGACGTTCAGCGGCAGGTCGGAGGAATCGACCACGCCGCGCAGGAAGCGCAGGAAGGGAGGAACCAGCTCTTCGCAGTTGTCGGTGATGAACACGCGACGCACGTAGAGCTGCACGCCCTTGTTCCGATTCTCGGGCATGAACATGTCCATCGGCGCCTTGCCGGGGACATAGACCAGAGCGCGGAACTCGGTGCGACCCTCGACATTCCAGTGGATCGTCTCCAGCGGGTCGGTGAAGTCGTGGCTGACGTGCTTGTAGAACTCGGTGTAGTCCTCGTCGCTGATCTCGTTCTTGGCGCGTTGCCAGATGGCCTTCTGGGAGTTCAGCGTCTCCTCGGTGATGGTCACCACGGGGTCCTCGCCCTCGACCGGCTTGCCCTCGTCGTCCCGGACCGCCTCTTCGCGACGGATATCCATGCAGATGGGATGCTCGACAAAGTCGGAGAACTTCTTGACGATCTTGCGGATGCGCCACTCCTCCAGATACTCCTCGGCATCCTCCTTGAGATGCAGGATGACGTCCGTCCCTCGGGTTGCGCGGGTGGTCTCTTCCACCGTGTAGGAGCCGCCACCATCCGATTCCCACTTCAGGGCGGAGGCTGGGTCACCAGCCTTGCGGGTGATGACAGTGACATCGTCCGCGACCATGAAGGCGGCGTAGAAGCCAACCCCGAACTGGCCGATCAATTCAGGAGGCAGGTTCTCTTTGTTCTCCTGGAGATTCGCCAGGAACTCGCGAGTGCCGGAGTTGGCGATAGTGCCGATACAGGCATCGATGTCGTCCGCCCCCATGCCGATGCCGTTATCGGACACGATGAGGGTCTTGGCCTCCTTGTCGGCGGTGATCTTGATCTTCCACTCCGGATCATCCTCGAGGATCGCGGCGTCCGAGAGGGACTCGAACCGGGCCCGGTCGACGGCGTCGGAACCATTGGAGATCAGCTCGCGGAGGAAAATCTCCTTGTTCGAGTAGAGGGAGTGGATGACCAGGTCGAGGAGTTGCTGGACTTCTGTCTTGAACTTGCGCTTCTTGGCGGGCATGTGCGGTTTCCTTTCGCGTCTTCGGGGCTATTCTCAGGGATGGACAATCAGTTCGGGTATGCGCGGGTCCGGCGACTGCGCAGAACCTTGGAAGGTAGCGCGCGCCAGCGTGATTTCAACGCCAATTGCCCCTCCTTACAGAGCGCGGCATGCTGGCGCACAACGAGTCCTCTATCATGGAGCCCCCTATGCCTTGCCGACTCTGCCCCCTCTTCTCGCTGCTTGCCCTCGTCGTTGGTGCCGTCGAATCCCTGCCTCCCGAGTGGCAGGTTCGCTATATCCGCAAGATGTCCACCCCCCAAGACAGGCCACGCTGGGAGACGATCTGGCTACCAGCGACGAACAAGGACCGCGCCCACATTTTCCTGAAACAAGTGCGTCCCGCCGCAGGTGCGGTTCTCATTGGCAAACGCATACGCCTGCCTAAGCAGGCCCAAGATCTGGAGCTTTCCGCGACGTTCCAGACCTACTGCACGCAGGACCGCCGGAGCGGGGCCGTGGACGTTGGGGTGCTGCTGCCCGCAGTCTGGGACAAGCTGGGACGCGATCCGGAGACCGCCAGTGTTCCCGTCGACCGGGACGCCTGGGTGCTCATGGGATCACTCCACCCAAATCGCGATGACGTGACCGCTTGGCGCACCCGAGGCCTGCAGGGCCAGGAGTTGGCCGCTTTGAAGCTGCTGGCTGGTCAGGAGGTGGTGCTTGTCGTCCACTGGAGCACCTGGCATGCGGGTTCGGACGAGTGGTTCCGGCTGGCGGATCTGCGCCTGGGCGAGCCCCGGCCTTGGCTTCGCCCGAGTTCTTGGCCCGCCTCGGCAAGGGCTGGCGAACCGCTTTTGCTGCGGGTGGCAGCATGGGCACCAAAGCCGCCCAAGGTGGAGCTTGGCTGGCGGCAAGAGAAGGATGGCGACTGGCAGTGGTTGGCCATGGCAGCAAACGATGACAAGCAGTACCAAACCGAACTCGCGGGGGAGACAATGCACAAGCCCACCGAACTCAAAGCCCGCATGACAACCGCAGACGGCACGGCCATCGAGACCGCGGCGACCACAATCACCCCGCGCCAGCCGCGGGTTCATCCCTGTGTCTTCTACACACCGGAGATGCTGGTCGAGATGCGCCAGCGCGTGGCCACCCACGACTGGGCCAAGGAGATTGCCGACGGCATCATCAAGAGCGCGGAGTCCTGGAAGGACCGCGCGGACGAGCCACCCACCGGCCCCGGTGGCTGGTCGCACGACTACGCCTGCCCCAAGGACGGGGCCCGGCTCAAGCGCCGCGACGACCATCCCCACGACCATCTCTGCCGCCGCT
>JABGQJ010000801.1 GCA_018648945.1 Victivallales bacterium | reverse complement strand
ACCAACGATATGCTCGACATCGGTGCGGAACTGCATGTGATTGCCATGCAGGGATGGCAGCGGGGGATGTTCTACCCCGGAACGGGCTGCCCCTGGGTCGCGCCGTCCCCGAACATGCCGCGACTGGAGACGGCCGCGGTCTATCCGGGCCAAGTCCTCGTCGAAGGCACGACCCTCTCCGAGGGCCGGGGGACGACCATGCCCTTTGAGGTAGTCGGAGCACCCTACATCGAGCCCGAACGGCTCGCAGCAGCATTGGCCGACTACGCCACGCCGGGGCTGACCGTGCGACCGGTTCGGTTCGTACCCACCTTCAACAAATGGGCCAACCAGAGCTGCGGCGGCATCGCCCTGCACTGCCGGAATCCCGCCGCTGTCCGCTCGTATGCAGCCACCGTGGCGCTCTTCGCCTGCCTGCGTTCCCTTTACCCCGAGCAGTTCGCCTGGCTGCCGCCGCCCTACGAGTACGAGGAAGTGCTCATGCCGATCGACATCCTCTCGGGCAGCAGCCGTCTTCGCGAAGCCATCGACGGCGGCGGCACGACGCCAGCCCATGCCGAACTGCTTGCCCAGGTCGATATGGAGCGATGGCGGCAGCAATCGCGCCCCCATTGGCTCTACTCCTGACCCAGACAGGAAACCAACCGTCCGCTACCCAACGCACTCACGTGGGGTCCGGGGAGACGAGTCTCCCCGGCGGGGTGCGGGGCTGGCCCCGCTTCCAGACCCCACCCGTGGCTGAGGCATTACGCGATTCCTGCTGGGACTCCTGGCAACTCAGCGCCTGAGCAAGGACATTACCGGAGCCCCATCACTGTCCAGCGAGAGTACCGATGACCAAGCGCTTCATCACCCCCGAAATCCTCTTTGCCAATCGCTTCTCCAAGGCCAAGCCGCGTCCCGAATGGGATGCTGCGGTCATCTGCTTCCGCGATCCCACCGGCTCCCGCGCCATGGTGGCGGGCCTCGGGGGAATGCCACTCGGCTACAACGTGTTCTGGGGGATCTACGAGACTCCAGACCAGCCGCGCGTGTACGTTGCCGATGTGGCCGGGCGCAAGGTGGGGATCATCACCAACTGCATCTGGGGGACCGCCCAGGCCACGATCCTGGTCGAGGAATTGGCTGAGTTGGCAGTGCCCTTTGTCCTCGGCTTCGGTGCGGCCGGAAGCTTCGATCCCGGCCTACCCAAGGGGACCCAACTCGTCGTCAGTTCCGCGCCAGCGACTGATGGAGCCAGCAAGCAGTACGGCAAAGGCCCCTTCCTGCCCGATCCCGAGCTTCTTGCCCTCGCTCGGGACGCGGAGCCGGCCGTCGCCGCCACCGTGGATGCGGTGTACCGGGAGACGCCCGAACTCGTTGCCGAATGGCGCGCCATCGGAGCCCAGGTGGTGAACATGGAATCCGCGCCCTTCTACGCTGCCGCCGCCACCTGCGGCATCCGCGCCCTCTGGCTCGGCCAAGTCAGCGACATGCTCCTGGACGAATGGCACGGCTGGCAGTTCGACCGCCAGGACATGACCCAGTCCACCATCGACAACTGCCGCCACGTTCTCGAACACCTGCCCGCCCCCGCCTGATCCCCTGACAGGTCGGGAGCGCTGGCTTCCAGCCGGCATCCCTCCCATCTTCCGCAGCGGCCGCAACTCCAGCTCCAAGGGGTCAACCATGCACCGCTTCCCAGGGCCATCGGGAGTATGCACGTCCAGAGAAGGCCCGAGGCAACGGAGAGCCGTCTCCACAAGTGGCTTGCGTCTCTCTGCCATCTGCCGTACCTTTCAGCACGCCCCTGTCGTGACCTGCGGCGAACGGGCATTGATAAACCGGAGGATTTCCAGATGAGTGCCCGACGAATCGCGCTGTTGCTGACCGCCATGACTACTGTGTGCTTCGCCCGCGAGCCCCAAGCCCCGGCCGAGACGATCCGGCAGATTGCCGAATACATGCGAGAGAACGGGGATGTGCAGAAGCGATTGCGCCTCGCCACCCAGGAAGCGCATCTCAAGCAACGAGCGGCCCAGATGAAGGCGTCCGCGCTCCACAGGCCATACAACGCCAAACAGATAGAGCAACTCAAGCAGCGACTGGTGTCCTATGAGGCTCGGTTTGATGGAGTGCAGCGAGAACTGGAAGTCGCCGCGATCGAGAAGCCCGAGGAACGGCAGGCAAAGCTGAAAGAGCTGGAGGTGGAAGCCGCGGCGGCTCAGGAAGCCTACCAGGACGCAGTGGCGCCCTTCAATGAGGAACGCGAGGCGAGGCGTGGGGATCAGGCGCCGTTGGCAGAGCTACTGGATGCACTACTGGAGCCGGTGGGTCAGACTGCGCCGGATCTCGGGGCGACGCGGGCGGACACAAGCGCGCAGGCAACATCCGGCTCGGCCACTGTGGTGTGGCATGATGCGGAGCGCAAGCAAGTGGCGTACCTGCATCTTCGGCTTCTCCACTCGCAGAGAGGCAGCCGCACCGAGGTGACCAAGCTCGCCGGGAAGCACCCCGTCTATCGTCTCAGTGACGATTCGCTGAGCTTCTCGGTAGGCACTGTGAGTGCCTCCTTCTCCGCCAACAAGGCCGAGTGGCGTGATCGGAAGGAACTGCCAAACGTGGTCTTGGCGCTCGTCAACTTCGACGCCCTGGCTGACCTGGGGGCAGCGCTTGCGGAGGACGGAGATCTCAAACAGCAACTGACTGACTGCATGGAGAAGGAGAAGGAGTGGCAGACGCGCATGCGAGACGCTACCCAAGGCCCTGAATCCTGGCGGTCCGGCGTCAACCGGCAGACGAACGAGCTGCGCAGACCCTACGACGCCAAACGCCTTGAGCAGTTGGAGAGCCGGCTCGCGAGGTACGAGCAGAATGTCGCCGGAACTCGGGCCGAGCTGTCCGTGGCGACGATCGAGGATCCCGAGAAGCGCAAGTCGGAACGGGCGAAGGCCGACGAGGAGGCGAAGCAGGCCCGGGAAGAGGTGCAGACAGCAGGCGTGCCTCTGCGGGTCGAACTGGTGGCGATGAAACGCAAGGGCCGGTATGTCGAGTTCGCGGCCTGGGAGATGATCGATGCCGTCGTGCGCACGCCGGAAGGCATGGGCATTGTCGAGGCGGATGTCCAGGTCCGGGACCAGATCGCCAACGGCAGCGCGCACATATCCTTCCGCGATGCCCGCACAAAGCAGTTGGTGTATGCCCAGATCCGTTTCCAGCCAATGCCCGAGAACACGAATGCGCCGACCAAGCTGGCTGGCAAATACCCGGCACAATTACACGGCAGCAGCAGTATGAACTTCTGGGTGGGTGGGGTGACCGTGACTCTCAACGTGCGGAAGGAGGAGTGGCGCGACAAGGACAAACTCCCCGAGCTGGCCACGTCTCTGCTCGATCTGGACGCCATCGCGGCCTGGCCCCCGATCCAGACTGCCAAGTAATGCGCCCGGCCAGCTGCTCCGGCTGACCACTGCTCTTCTGGGGATCGGCCGCCACACGACCAAGG
>JABGQJ010000800.1 GCA_018648945.1 Victivallales bacterium | reverse complement strand
GGGTCTCCTGATACAAGCGGCAGCAAACCCCAGCAAAGCGCCATTGCCATACCGCTTGCACTTGCGGGAGCCGTCCGGAAGCCCCGAAGTGTGTGCCCTCGGGCCATGGCCTGCCCCTCGATCACAGGGGACGCCTGCGGCTGCGAGCAGCGCCCACCCTCGGGGGAGCGTCCGGTCCTGGATCTCTGGCAATGTCGGCAGTGTCGGACGCGTCGCGGTCCACCGTTTCGAGCGTGTGGCTTGCCCCTTGATGGCAGGGGGGGAAACTCTTCGCTCTGAGCCAGGAACAGGCTTGCGCGGGCAGGAGGACCACTGTACGGTTGGGGCCTCAAGGCACCGTATCGAGATCCCACGTACGACAGCCGCCCGGCCTGGCCCGGCGAGTATTGGGAGGAAGTACGCATATGAAGATGCACCCAAGCACACCCATGCTGCGAGCACTTGCCTGTGCGGCCCTGCTTCTGATGCCGACGCTGCACGCGACCCATGCCACCCGCGGGCGCATCGACATCTACGTCCACGGCAAAGCGTTCGACTTGAATCAGGTCAGCGCGTCCACAGGCGCCCGGGCAGGGCATTGTTCATGGCTGGGCAAAGGCAAGGAGCGCACCGGCGCCAGCAGCGAAGTGCAGCTGCCTCCAACCGCGGCGTGGACGCCGCTCTGGATCGAGTTCGTCCCGGCTGCGGACGGGCTGGTCGACATCGATCTCCAGGGCGAGCACTACCGCAAACTCACGGGCAACGACGTGCGGCTCGTGTGGGCGGACAATGTGTCGGTCGAAGGCGAAGGCGCGAGCATCGTCAATGGTGACTTCGAGGAGGCCGGGCCAGACGGCAAGCCGGTTGGGTGGAAGTTCACGAGCGCACTTCAGCTTGATCGCTACAGCCGCGACGGCAAGGTGGCTACGTCCGGTGAGTCGTGTGTCGCGGTGTGGTACGGCAGCCAGGCGCGCCAGGCGTTCACGGTGCGGCGTGGCAAGCGCTACCGCGTGACCGCGTGGTTCCGCCTCATTGAGCCCGACGCTGCTCGCGCGGAGGCGCTTGCGCGCGCCAAGGCCATCGCGCCGCGATTCGAGTTCTATCAGCAGACCATCGAGATCGCGTTCGCTGACGCCGCGGCCGCGGCCCGTGCTACGGTCAAAGCGCTGCCGCTCTACGATGGTCGCGAGTGGGCGATATCGAGCCGCTGGGATGACAATAACCTGTCGGACCTGAAGATGAGACAAGTGCTTGAAGAGCATGGCTATCGGGGCAACTTCTACCTCACTGGCACCGACCGCGGTTTCCATGGCAACCCGTATGGACTGACCAAGAGCAGGAGCGGCACCAACATCGACAAGCAGCTCCTGCCAGGCGGCAACGCGATTGGTGGGCATTCGTGGACACACCCTATGCTGTCCTACTGCAACCGAAACCGCATCTTCGAGGAGATCACGCGCGTGCGGGTCGACCGCGAGGCGAGCAGCGATTCGCCGGTCTGCTCCTACGCCTTCAGTTTCTGCAACATGCGGAACTCTCTCGAGGGTCCGGACGTCCATCTCGACATCGCGGAGGCGCTTGCGCGCGCCGGGTACCACCACGTGGCCAACGCGCGATTCCTCCAAGGGACGGGGTTGAGTTTGCCGGTGAGTTGGCTGCTGCCTCTCGACGGCAAGCCCATCGACGCGGCGTTCGGTCGGCTGCTGCGCGACCCATACGCGCAGGGAACGAACCCCAACATCAGCTTCGACATGCACGTCTGGTATCGCACGCCTGAGGCGTGGCGGAAGTTCGAGGCGCAACTCGACAAGTACGGGCGCAACCCCAAGTGGTGGTACTGCAATCAGAACGAGTACGGCGCGTATCGGCACCAGTACCTGCTGACGGAGGTCACTGCTCAGCTCCGTGGCAAGAAGCTACGTGTCACCCTGCGCCGGCCCTGCTTGCGCGATCTTAACGATCCCGTGCCTCTGGCCTTCGAGGTGGCTGGGGCCAACGCCGGCCAGGTCGGGCAGATCGACGCGTCCGGCGCGCGGTGCGAGCGCACCCAAGGCACCGACGGGAATGCGCGTTTCCATCTCGGGCACGCGCCGGGGCAGGCGCTCCCGGACAAGATCGCCTGGCTGCGGAACCCGGTCAATGGGGCGGACCCGGCCGCGGCTGATCCGGACCACGCGTACCTCGCCGGACTGCTGCGCTACGAGGACGACCGGCTGAGCCTCTCGATGCGCAACGCCGGCGACGAGCCGCTGCGGAACGTGCGCATTACCTATCGGCTGCCGCTCGCGTGGCAGCATGGTGTCGTGTCGCGCAAGCTCGAGGCCGTGCCGCGTGGCGAACATCGGGACACGTTGCTGCTCGAACCCGCGCACAAGGACTACAAGTACCGCTCGGACACAGCGTTCTATGTCGCGCAGGTCGACTTCGACCGCAGCGGCCGCGCGGGCCGAGTCTACTTCACGTGCCGCGTGCCCGTCGATCAGATCGATGCGTCCTACCCGCAGCACGGGTTCACGCTGCTTGGCCCGATCCCGGCCGATGAGTTCCAGGTGGGCCGCGCCGATGCGTTGTCGCGCAATGGCGGCGACTGGACACTCAAGGACGGCAAGACGCTGACGTGGTCGCGTGCCGCGCCGAAGGTGGGCGCGCACCTGGACGTCGAGGTCGTGCGCACGTCCGGCAGTTGGCGACACAACGGCGAGGCGAATCTTTACTACCTACTACGTTCGTCGGTAGAATCGCCTGTCGAGCAGCAAATCCTGCTGCGCTTCAGCCCCTCGACCGTGAATGCGGCGTTCGTGAATGGAGAGCGGGTCAAGCAGCAGAGCGCCGTGCTGCGCAAGGGGAGCAACCGCCTCCTGCTCGTGTGCCTCGGCTCGGGGACCTACCGACCCGGCAACGCCGGAGCGTTCCTAAGGCTCACCGCTCCTGATGGTCGGCGCCGAGTGGCGGACGTGGCGTTCAGCCCCGAGTAAAGGGCACTGCAGTCCAGCTTGCAGCATGCTGCATCCGGGGGCTGCGAAGCGCGCGCGTTGAACGGGCGAGGGACAGACGGTGTACATCGGGATGCTCAGCAGCAACCGGTGGCGTGGCGGCGTTCTGGGTGGCGAGGAACACGCACAGGAGTAGAAGTCTCGCACAGGAGAAGAAGGTCCAGGAGAATTGGGGACAGGCAATCATGGCCCGCGAACACCGCAAGCTAATCCCTCGTCCCTTGCCTTCAGTCCCGCTCCCCGCTACCTTCACCCCGTGACCGGAAAGCAATTCTCTATCTGTGACACGTGTTGACGCTGCGCGCCACGAAAGGCGTGGAGGTGCTCTACGATCGCTTTGTATTGACGAATGATCTCGGCTACGAGCCTACAGGAACCGTGGATTTCCGTGTGCGGAGTTCGCAGAGATAGTGTGGTGCATGAAGGCGTTTGCGGGACGATTCGCCCCGAACCACCGTGCAATCGGAGGAAGACAGATGCATCCGTCTCGAACTCGCCGAAGCCAGTTGTTCGCATTGTGTTTCG
>JABGQJ010000080.1 GCA_018648945.1 Victivallales bacterium | reverse complement strand
CAGGGCGTCAAGGCCGTATTCTCCAGCGAATACGAACACAACTGGGACAAGAGCGAGACCGAGATCGCCGCCTGCGTCCGCAACCTGGAGGCCATGGCCCGCCAAATCGAGCTGGAGGAGGACGGCACTTGGCAGGTTCTCTTCAACATGCGCGACTTCGGTAGCTTCATGGGGGCTGACGGGAAACCGCCTGCGGCCGGCTGGAAGGTCCGGGGCGACGAATTGGCCATGCCCAACAAGGGCGGCGGCAACATCTGGACCCGCGAGCGATTCGATGACTTCGTGCTGGAACTGGAGTTCAACACCACCGGCAACAGCGGGCTCTTCTTCCGCACCGACAATCCCAAGGACTCCGTCCAGACCGGCATCGAGATGCAGGTCGAGCGCCCAGGCGGCCCCGGTCGCCACAGCGTCGGCTGCTTCTACGACCTCCAAGCCCCCAGTAAGAACGTCGGCAAGGATGGCTGGAACCACGTCACCCTCACCGCCAAGGACAACCTGCTCACCATCGTCCTCAATGGAATCGAGGTGAACAAGATGGACCTGAACCAGTGGTCCACCCCGCGCCAGAACCCCGACGGGTCCAAGAACAAGTTCGCCAAGGCTCTCAAGGACTTCAAGCGCGACGGACACATCGGCTTCCAGGACCACGGCAACCCGGTCCGCTACCGCAACATTCGCATCCGCCGCCTCAAGTAGGGATTGCTCCCCTGCCTCGTCTGCTCAGCCCACGACTCCCGCCGTGATCAGGAGTTGCAGGAGCGACAGCGCCCCGATCACCCAGAGAACGGGATTGAGCTTGCGCCAGTCGCCGCTGGCCAGAACAATGACGATGTACGACAAGAACCCAAAGACCAGGCCGGTGCTGATTGAGTAGGTCAGGGGCATCAGCACGATGGTCATGAAGGCCGGAACCGCCTCCCCGAAATCGGCGAAGTTGATGTGCCTGATGTTCTGGAACATGAAGATGCCCACCCCAACCAATGCGGGAGCAGTTGCATAGCTGGGCACGGCCCCGATCAGCGGTGTGAAGAAGAGCGCAAGAAGGAAGAAGAAGGACACGCTGAGGGCCGTCAGCCCCGTGCGCCCGCCAGCGGCGATGCCGCTCCCGGACTCGATGTAGGTGGTGGTCGTACTGGTCCCCAGCAGGCTGCCAGCGACGGTGGCAATGGCATCCGCTTCGAGGATGCGGTCGATCTTCTGGATCTTCCCATCCTCGCCGACCAGCCCCGCTTGCTGCGAGCAGGCGACAATGGTGCCGACGGAGTCGAAGAGGTCCACGAACATCATGGAGAAGATCGGGGCGATCAAGGACAGCGCCAGCGCCGCCCGAATGTCGAGTTGGAACACGATGGGGGCCAGACTGGGAGGCAGATCCACGATCCGGTCCGGCGTGTCCACATGCCCCAGAATCATGGCCGCAGCCGTGGTTGCAGCCACGGAGATCAGGATGGCGCCGCGCACCTTGCGCACCTCCAGAATCCCCATCAGGAGGAGCCCGCCAAGGCCCAACCAGACGGTGGGTGTGAGGGGACCAAGCTGCACCAACGTCTCAGGGTGGCTCACAACGAGCCCCATGCTCTTGAAGCCAATGAAAGTGATGAACAGCCCGATGCCACCCGCAGCCGAGAGGCGCAGAGACATGGGGATGGCCGAGACCACCTTCTCGCGCACCCCCGCCGCAGTCAGGACCAGAAACACCACCCCCGACAGAAACACCACCCCCAGTGCCGTCTGCCATGGCAACCCCTGCCCCTTCACCAACGCATAGGTGAAAAAGGCGTTCAGCCCCATCCCTGGGGCCATCGCGAAGGGCACGTTGGCCCATAGGCCCACCAGTGTGGTTCCCAACACCGAGGCCCAGATGGTGGCCGTGATCGATGCGTCATGGGGTACGCCGGCCGCGCCCAGAATGGACGGGTTCACGAAAATGATGTACCCCATGGTCAGGAACGTGGTGAATCCCGCGAGGAACTCACGCGGAACCGTAGTGCCATGCTCACGAAGCTTGAAGAGACGCTCGAACATCGGCTACTCCCTGTCCAGACAACATGTCCCGCCACAAGGGGACTTGACGCAGTCGGTTTGGCTCGCCACAGTGCCGGTCTCCGGCAATGCAGCAAAGGACACCACACCCGATGAAGATGCTACTTCTACTACGCCACGGCAAGTCTCCCCAGGAAGCGGCCAGCGATTGGGAGCGCCCCCTCGGCAAGCGGGCAAGGAAGAAGGATGTGCCGCTGGTCGCCCAGTTCGTCCAGGACGAGGGGGTGGCACCGGAGTGGATCATCTCCTCGAATGCACACCGCGCCCGAGCCACTGCGGAAATCTTCGCCGCGCAGTTTCCCACTGCTCCCGAACTGGTTCTCACTCGGGATCTGTACCTCGCCTCCCCCCAGGGAATCGCCGATGCCGTGCAGAGCTTGCCGGACTCCGTTTGCACCGCCGTCGTGGTCGGGCACAACGCCGGCCTGGAGATGTTCGCCGAAGAACTGGCCGAAGCGGAGCTCCCAGCCGACCTCAAGCCTGGGGGGCTCTGCGTCTTCCAGCTTGCCATCGACACGTGGCTTGAGCTTCGCGCCGCGGCCGCTACGCTCTCGACATTCGTCAACCCCGCCGACCTGCGTTCCTGATCCGGACCTCAGGGCCTCCCGGCTACGCTTCGGCGACGAGCAGGAGGGTCTCGCTGTGCGCGGACTCGAAGGCGGCGAAAGACAGCGACCCGAAGCTGGCGATCGCACCAAATCCAGCTTCTGTCATGAAGGTCGCCAGCTCGGCTTGTCCATAGGGACGCAAGAGCACACTACTGAGCTGATGGCTCCCCCCGGCCTGTGGAAACCGCAAGAGATTGAAGGAGACCAGACCGTCGGGAAGGAAGTCGTAGAAGCGCACGAAGCTCTCGCCAGCCTGCGTATCGATAGAGACAATCCGCTCCCGGCTAGCTAGGATGCGATCATAATTCAGCAGTTGCAGCGCCAGGATTCCCCCCCCGCGCAGGGATCTGTGCGCCGCGGCAAGTCCCGCTCGGAGATCGTCATCCGTCAGCACATGCGGCAGCGTGTTGCCCATGCAGACAACCACATCCAGCGGGTGGTCTGCCACCGTCTCCACATCCGCCAGACCAGCCTGCACAAAGCGGACGTCGGTTTGCTCCAAGCGGCTGGCATTCCCCCTTGCCCGGTGGATCATCTCGGGCGATGGGTCAAGGCCAGCCGCCTGCACACCCACCCGCGCCAAGGCCAATGTGTAGGCTCCCGTGCCGCAACCCACGTCCGCCGCCTTCTCGGCTGGGGGCGAGCACCTGCCAAGCAGGTCGGTCACGAACCGTTCGGCCCGCGCCGTGCGCGAGGCAAAATCAGTCATCGCATCGTAGCCCTCGGCTAGGGCGTCGTAAAAGCTGGCAGGTGGTTTGGGGGCATTTGCAGACGACATTGTTCTGCTCCTATTTGGCCATCCTATGCGACCCGCCAGGAAGCCGTCGGTTGCGCACTGGCTTGCGTCCACCAATTCCCGCACCATACTCCAACTAGTCGCAGGAACGACTTGGAGACTGACCATGATCTGCCTGGAAACCCGGACGTTTCGCTGGACGCTGGACGACAAAGGCTGCACGCTGGCCTTCGTGGACAAGCGCCAGGGCACGGACCACCTTGCCTGCGCCAATACCCCCTGTTTCGCGCTGGAACTGACCGCTGGGCGCCGCCTCGTCGCCAGCCACGTCTCCCGCGAGGGGGGACAGCTTTTGGTCCGCTTTGCCGAGGCCGAGGCCGAAGCTGGAATCGCGGTGGAGGAAGGGGATAGCACCCTCGTGCTGCGCGTGCAGTCGCTGACCGGGACTGACATCCAGCGCTTTACCTTCGTGGATGTCCCCCTGGATGGACGCGGTACCGAACCCGAACACTTCAGCGCCTGCACCGTCTCGCTCGACCTCCAGACCCGCGTGGACGACCCGCCCGGTTCTCAGGAGCATCTGCACGCATCCTGCTACCCGCGCTACGGGGTGGAGGGCGCCAGCGTCGCGATCCTCGGCACCCGGTTCGACTGCCTGCGCCAAGAACTCAAACAGGTGGTTGCAGCCAGCCCCAACCTGCCCCACTCGCCACTTGGCGGCCCGTGGGCCATGGATGCGCCGGAGAACCGGAACTCCTACCTGTTCGGCGTTGCCACCGAGGCGGACGTGGACGACTGGATCGAGCTATGCCAAGACTGCGGCATCGGCCAGCTCCACTTCTGCGGCGGCGGAGCTTTCCGCATCGGCGACTACGAGCCCAATCCCGCCTTCTACCCCGACGGCATCGCCAGCGTCCGCCGCGTGATCGACAAACTCCATGCAGCCGGTATTCAGGCGGGGCTGCACACCATGTCCTTCTCCATCGCGCCCAACTCCCGCTACATCACGCCCGTTCCGGATCCACGCCTGGGCACGGACAACATCCTCACCCTCGCCAGGCCCCTCGGCCCCGACGACACCGTCGTGCACCTGCGCGAGAACGTCTCGCACCTCCCCGCCCGCACCAGCTATCTCATCCGCCGCAGTATGACCTTGCGCCTCGGCGAAGAACTCATCACCTACGCCGCGGTCGGCGAGCACGAACTGTCCGGCTGCGTGCGCGGCGCCTGCGGCACCACGGTCGCCGCCCATCCGGAGGGGACGCCGGCACACCACCTCAAAGCGTGCTGGGGACTCTATGCGCCGGGGAGTGACAGCCTCTTCACCGAGATTGGCGCCAACATCGCGAACCTCATCAACGAAGCCGACTTCGATATGGTCTACCTGGATGGCCTGGATGGCGTCCACATCATCGAGGGCGAGGACGGGCGCTGGCACTTTGGCGGGCGCCATGCCTTCGAGGTCTACGAGCGGCTCAAGCGCCCCGTGGTCATGGAGATGGCGGCGTTCCTGCATCACCTCTGGTTTGTGCGCTCGCGCATGGGGGCCTGGGATCACCCCGGCCGCGGGCACAAGACATTCATCGACCTCCACTGCCGCTCCAACGCCAACTTCGACCGCATCTTCCTTCCCGCCCATCTCGGCTGGTGGGCGCCGCGCGTCGCCACTGGCGCCAAAGACGAAGCCACCTACGCCGATGACGTGGCCTACCTCTGCACCAAAGCCATGGCCAAGGACATCGGCTTCTCGCTGCAGGGCATGTCCCCCACTGCCCTCCTGAACACGCCCCACTTGCGTCGACTCACCCCCACCTTCCGTCGCTTCGAGGAACTGCGCCGCCAAGGCACCGTCCCGGCAAGCGTTCGCGAGAAACTGGCCGAGCCCGCTGCGGAATTCGCTCTGGATGACGACGAAGCAGCCTGCTTCCGACCGGTGCAGCGCCAGGACCACAAGCTCAGCCGAACCGACGGGAAGGACCGCCACTGGCGGATCGACAACCGGCACGCGCCGCAATCCCCCGGGCTCCGTTTGGAGCTCCTCTGGCAACCCGCTGAGTATGGTTCCCCCACTGCCATGCCGTTGGCCGAACTCACCACGTCGGGCGAGTTC
This sequence comes from Victivallales bacterium, assembly GCA_018648945.1. Next base: position 12,056 of record JABGQJ010000080.1, on the reverse strand, counting down.
GACGACCGTTCGAGAACCGACTGCATCCTCAATAGCGGCAAGGACTTCAGCTACCCACACGCTGCCCCTGGCGTGGCCATCGACCTGGTCGCCTGCCCGCTGCCGCAGGACGCGCCGGACGGACTCCCCTGTGCAGCGCTCCGCGCCAGCCGCGTGGGCAGCGACCAATGCCTGCCAGCCTCCAGTCCCACTGATGACCTGTCCCTGCTGGACCATGGCGAAAAGCACTTCGAGCCTCGTCCGGCAGGTTGGGCACGTCTGGGTAAGCGCTGGGCGCAGGAGATCGACCTCACGAACCACCCCGCCCTCGGCTTCTGGCTGCATGGAGATGGCGGCGGGCAGACGCTGAACGTGCAGATCCATAGCCTGGGGCGCCACAACTCCTTCGAGGACCACTACGTACCCATCGACTTCCAGGGGTGGCGCTACATCCGCCTTCTCGAGCCCGAATCCGAGCGTTTCGAGCAACTGGCCTGGCCCTACGGTCGGTCCGTTTACGAGCTGTACCGGCAGAAGCTCGAACCAGCCGATGTCTGCCGAATCGACCTCTGGTTCGCCAACCTCGATGTGGGCCAGACAGCCCAGTGCATCCTGACCCCCATTCGCGCGCTTCCGGCTTCGGCAACCACCTGGGAACGCCCTCGCCTTCTGCTTGGCGGCGACCAAGTGGAGTTCCCGGTGGAGATGACCAGTGGCCAATGGCTTGAGTGCCAGCCCGACGGTTCCTACGAGCTGTTCTCCCAACTGGGCGAGACCATCGCCAGCGGCCAACTGCCCCAGCCCTTGCCGACAGTGCCAACCGGCCAGAGCACTCTCGTGTTGGACCCTGACGGAGAGTCCGGCCAGCACCGCCTCCGCGCTTCGCTGACGACTCAGGGCGAGCCTCTCGTGTGACCGCAGCCCGTCCCCTGGAAGCCGGCGATGGGACTGTGCCTTGCCCCCTGCCCTACTCTCCCCGCTGCAAATCGCGCAGTTCGCGGTAGCCGATGATCTGGATGCCCTCTTCCTTGATGACGGCCTGCACGTCGGGGTCGTCCAAGAATGCCCGGAACTCGGCGTAGCGCCACTTCCAGGTGGCGGTGATGCTCTGCATCTCTTCGGTCTCCAGAGCCGGGTGGGTGAACAACTCGGTAACCCCGGGCTTGAGCTGACGAAGTTGCGATATCCAGTACTCCTTCGCAGTCTGTCCCTTCTCCTTGCCCTCACCAAGGAGAAGGTAGTCCGGACAGACCAACCCCAGGGCACGCACCAGTGTGCGCAACTTGGCTGCGCCATGTTTCTCCAGCGTCTCAGGAGAAGGGATCCGAATGGGCAGCCCAAACTCCCTGCCCAGCCAGATATAGCGCAGGAAGTAGACCGGGCTGTATTGCATGGCCCCCATGTGCGAATCCAGATGCGTGATATCCACTCCCGCCGCCAGGGCCGCGCGAATCTGCGCCCTCGCCTCCCGCGTCGCTTCGGCGGGCGTGGCGTGGCTGTAGACTCCGTTCTCACCTTGGACTTCATGCCAAAGGCAGCCGCTCGGGTCCACCAGACCAGGCACATCCTCGGCGGGGAGCACAGGCCCCCAGCGATGCGTCTTCCATTCGCTTGTATGCGTCAGGTGGATGCCAAAATCCAGGTTGGGATGGGCCTTGGCGAACTCTGCCGCAGCCGGGAAGGAGGGGCAGGGAACCATCAGCGTGCAGCTGGAGATCATCCCCTCCTGCATGCCCTGCCAGACGGCCTGGTTCGCGGAATCGCACATGCCCCCGTCATCGGCATTCACGATCAGGAGCTTGTCCGTTTCCCTGTACCCCAGCCGCACCGCCAGAGGCGGGCGCGTCAGCCGCCACCCCACAACGACGGCCACGACAACCAGAGCGACCACGATCACCAGAGTCACCGCAAGCAGTGTCTTCTTCAGCCATCTCTTTGCGCGCTTTGGCATCTGGCGGCTTCCTGCTCAGCACAAGTGTGAAAAGGGCGTGAACGGCAACATCCGCCACTTCGCAGGTGTCACTATCGGCAACCGGCAAACTATAGTCCTGCAACACTCAGACCGGGATGCAACAACGTGAAGATCCTACTGCAATTCCCCCAGGAGGTATGGGCCACCACTCAGGATATGGCTCCCTATCTCCTCTTCGGCTTCGCCCTGGCTGGCCTTCTCTCACAGCTCATCACCCCCGAAACCGTCGAACGACATCTCGGCGACAGGGGAGTGTGGACAACGATCAAGGCCTCGTTGCTGGGCGTGCCGCTGCCCCTCTGTTCCTGCGGTGTCATCCCGGTCGCAGCGTCGCTACGCAAGCACGGAGCCAGTCGCGGGGCCACGACCGCATTCCTGATCTCCACTCCCCAGACCGGGGTGGACAGCATCCTCGCCACCTACGGCATGCTGGGGCCGTTCCTGGCCATGTTCCGCGTCGTCGCCGCCTTCGTCTCCGGACTGCTCGGGGGGATCTTGGTGGATCGCTTCGGCGGCGAAGAGACGGCGGATGGCTTCCTGCCGAGCAATGGTGACAGTTGCGCCGAGGACGACGGCGAACGCGGCTTCCTCCCTGGCCTCCGCTATGGCTTTCTGACCCTCCCCGCCTCCATTGGCAACGCCTTGCTCGTGGGCATGCTGATCGCTGGCGCTCTGGCCGCGCTCATTCCCGACCAATCCGTCCCCGGCTGGCTGGCTGGCGGCATTGTCGGCATGTTGGCGATGATGGCACTTGGGGTGCCCATGTATGTCTGTGCAACCGCCTCCATTCCGGTGGCGGCAACGATGGTCGCCAAAGGCGTGTCCCCCGGCGCGGCATTGGTCTTCCTGATGACGGGGCCCGCAACCAACGCCGCAACGATCGGGGTTCTCTGGCGGGCTTTGGGGAAACGCGCTGCCATGATCTACGTGGGCGTCGTGGCCGTCTCCGCCCTGGCCAGCGGTCTTCTGCTCGACGGCCTGTCTGCAGGCAGCGGTCTGGGACAAGGCGGAGCAAACAACATGCAGATGCTGCCGCCCTGGCTCAGACTCGCCTCCGCTCTGGTGTTGATTGCCCTCATCGTCTTGCCCCGATTCATCCCCAAGCAGGCCGCTTGTCAGCTGGAGGAGGGGGAGAACGAACTGGAACTGGAAGTCAGCGGCATGACCTGTCAACACTGCGCGGAATCGGCCCGCAAGGCCAGCATGGCTTGCTCGGGAGTGACCCAGGCTCAGGTGGACCTGCAGGCTGGCAAGGTGCGCGTGTGCGGGACAGCGCTGAACGAAGATGACATCCGCAGCGCCCTCGCCGGGGCGGGCTTCGCGGCAAAACAGCCGAAGAACGGCTAAGGTAGGGAACTGGACATGCGCCAAGCGGTCCCATCCCCGACTACTGAGTTAGATTGTATCGACAATTGCACGGAGACTAGTCCATGACCACTGAGCTCACCAAGGGAATCCACTGGGTAGGGTATGTTGATTGGGGCGTCCGCGACTTCCATGGGTACAGCACCGATCGTGGAGCCACCTACAACGCCTACCTTGTCCAGGACGAGAAGACCGCGCTGATCGATACGGTCAAAGGGCCCTATGCCCAGTCGCTGCTGGAAAACGTCCTCGCCCTGACCGATCCCGAGAAGATCGACTACGTCGTCTGCAACCACGGCGAACCCGATCACTCCAGCGCCCTTCCCGCCGTCATGGCCGCCCTGCCCAATGCCACGCTCCTCTGCTCCAAGAAGGCGGTGGACTCGCTCGGGGCCTACTACGACACGTCAGACTGGAAGATGCAGATCGTTGGCACCGGCGACGCCGTCTCGCTGGGCAGCCGGACCCTCGCCTTCCTTGAGACCCCGATGGTCCACTGGCCCGACTCCATGATGACCTACATTCCGGAAGAGAAGCTTCTTTTCAGCATGGACGGCTTCGGGCAGCACTTCGCCTCCAACACCCGGTTCGACGACGAGAACCCTCTCCCCACGCTGCTTGAAGAAGCACGCATCTACTACGCCAACATCGTGACCCCCTACAGCTCCCAGGTCGTGAAGACCATGACGGCGGCAGCCGGTCTCGACATCGAGATGATCGCCCCCAGTCATGGGGTCATCTGGCGAAGCCATATCGCCGAGATCCTCCAGGCCTACCGTAATTGGTCACAGGGCAAGGCCAAGAAGAAGGTCCTCGTGGTCTTCGACACCATGTGGGGCAGCACCGCCAAGCTGGCAGACGCCATCGTCGAGGGCGCGAGCGCGGTTCCCTCCGTCGAGGTCAAGCTCATCGCTATCCGCACCTCGGACCTCACCGAGATTGCGACCGAGATGCTCGAATCCGCTGGCATTGCCTTCGGCTCTCCCACCCTCAACCGGGGTATGATGCCCATGGCGGCCGCCGTCCTCACCTACGCTCAAGGGTTGCGGTTCACGGGGCGCGCTGGTTTTGCCTTTGGCTCCTATGGCTGGAGCATTGGCGGACCCGAGGCCCTCGACAAGGGGTTGAAGGAGTGCAAGTGGGAGGTGCTCAACGACCCGATCAAGAGCAAGTTCAAGCCCACCGAAGACGTCCTGGCGAAGTGCCGCGAAGCGGGTCGACTGCTCGCCGTGCGCGCGGTCGAACTATCCGAGGCAGCTGGCTACGAGCCGCTCCTTATAGATTGATGCACCCTTAGAAAGGGGGACTCCCCCATGTCAGAGAAGCAAGGCCTGGCTACCAAATCGCTCCATGCTGGTCACACCCCGGATTCCGCCACCGGCTCCCGGGCCGTGCCGATCTACCAGACGACCAGCTTCGTCTTCGACAGCCCGGAGCATGCCGCGAACCTCTTCGCGCTGAAGGAATTCGGCAATATCTACAGTCGCCTGGGGAACCCAACGGTCGATGTGCTGGAGCAACGTCTTGCCGCCATGCATGACGGCACGGCTGGGCTGGGCACCGCCTCGGGCATGGCCGCGATCTTCTACACGATCGCCACTCTGGCATCCGCCGGCGACAACGTCGTCAGCGGTCGCTGCCTGTACGGCGGCAGCGTGACTCTCTTCGTCCACACTCTGAAACGCTTCGGCATCGAGGTCCGCTTCGCCGATACCGGGAATCCCGCCGAAGTGGCCAGCGCCATCGACGCAAAGACCAAGGCGGTGTATACCGAGAGCATCGGCAACCCCCGCTGCAACATCGATGATCTGGACACCCTGGCCAAAGTCGCCCACGCTCAGGGAATTCCCCTGATTGTGGACAACACGGCCACCCCACCGCCCATCTTCAATCCCTTCGAACACGGGGCGGACCTCATCGTCTACTCGCTCACCAAGATGGTTGGCGGACACGGCACCTCCATCGGTGGTGCCATCATTGAGCGCGGCGACTTCGATTACGGTGCCAGCGGCCGCTTCCCTGGCATCGCCGAACCCGACCCCGCCTACCACGGGCTCAATTTCCAGGAGGCCCTGAGCGGCCTCGGGTGTGTGTTCTGTGCCCGCGTCCGGACCGGTCTCCTCCGAGACACCGGGGCCTGCCTCTCCCCATTCAATGCCCAGCAGATCATCCTCGGCATCGAGACCCTGCCCTTGCGGGCCAGGCGACATTGCCAGAACGCCCAACAGGTGGCTGAGTTCCTGCAGAATCATCCCGCCGTAGACTGGGTCAACTACGCGGGCCTGCGCTCGCACTCGGACTACGAGCGCGGCAAGCAGTTGATGCCCATCGGGCCCGGGGCTCTCTTCGGGTTCGGCGTCAAAGGTGGCTTGGAGGCAGGCAAGAAGTTCATCGCGGCAGTCGAGCTTTGCTCGCACGTCGCGAACATTCTGGACGCCAAGACGCTGGTGATCCATCCGGCCAGCACCACCCATCAGCAACTCACCGAAGAGCAACAGGAAGAGGCGGGCGTGACCCCCGATTTCGTCCGGATCAGCGTCGGCATCGAAGACGTCCGAGACATCATCGCCGACCTCGGCCAAGCTCTGGACGCCGCCACCCCATGATGAAGCGAGATTTCGAGAACCATCACCCCCCGCACAGCCCGAAGTCCGTGGGCTGGACCCAGGCACAATCCGTAGAGCTCTTCGGGGCTGAGTCTCCCTTGGTGCTGGAGGCCGGAGGCGTGGTCGGCCCGGTAACCGTGGAGTTCGAGACCTACGGGCATTTGGCGCCGGCCAAGGACAACGTGGTCATGGTCGCCCACCCACTCTCGGCTGACGCCCATGTGGCAGGCTGGGATACCGAGGCCGAACAGCGCGGCTGGGATTTCCGCTACCGGAAACCCGGCTGGTGGGATACGGTCATCGGCCCCGGCAAGGCCATCGACACCCGGCGATTCTTCGTGGTCTGCGCCAACGTCCTTGGCTCCTGCTACGGCACCACCGGCCCCGCGAGCATCGACCCCACCACTGGCAAGCCCTACGCACTCACCTTCCCGATCGTGACCGTCGGCGACTGGGTCCGGGTGCAGGCAGCGCTGCTCGACCATCTTGAGATCCAGTGCCTCCATGCCGTGATTGGCGGCTCCCTCGGCGGACAGCAGGCGCTGGAGTGGGCCCTTGCCTATCCTGAACGCGTCTCCCGCTGCGCGATCCTCGCCGCCAGCGCCCGCCTGTCCGCAACCGGGCTCGGGTTCAATGCCGTGGGACGGCACACCATCATGACCGATCCGGGATTCCTGGGCGGCAACTACTACGATCAAGGACCCGGTCCGGGGAACGGCCTGGCGGCCGCCCGCATGCTGGCCCACATCACCTACCTCTCCGACGACGCCATGCACGCCAAGTTCGGCCGCAGACTCCAAGGCAAGACCAGGCCCGATTTTGGCTTCGATATCGAGTATGAGGTGGAAAGCTACCTGAGTCACCAGGGCAAGACGTTCATCCGGCGTTTCGATGCCAACAGCTACCTGTATATCACCCGCGCCATGGACTACTACGATGCCGCGGACTGGGGAGACGGCGACCTGGTCCAGGCCTGCTCTCGCATCCAGGCCGATGTTCTCCTCGCGTCCTTCTCCTCCGACTGGCTCTACCCGCCCGAACAGGTCCGCTCCCTCGCCTTCGCGCTCGCCGCCTGCGGCCAGCCTGCCAGCTATGTCGATATCCACTCCCGCTACGGACACGATGCCTTCCTGGTCGAGACCGAACAGGTCAGCCGCATCCTCCGAGCGTTCCTGAACTGAGAGACAGCGCCCCATGACCGACCCTGTCCGCCAACCCATCGTCAATCGCCTGCCGGCCGAACTGCTTGCCCGAGCCGACGAGGCGCTCGCCCACTTCACCGGTGACGACCTCGTCCAGTTGGTCGAGGGCGAGCTTCACCCTGATCAGGGCCAAGGACGTCGACGGGTCGCCGGCGGCGGACGCTGGCAGGACGAGATCATCCTCCATGCCATGCCGCCGGGAGCCACGGTCCTGGATCTGGGCTGCGGCTGCGGCACGCTCCTCGGACACCTCATCCGCGAGAAGGGGGTACGCGGCCAAGGGGTGGAGATCGATCCCGAAGCCGTCGTTGCTTGCCTTGAGAACGGCATCCCCGTCTTCCAGGCGGACCTGGATCAAGGGCTGGCGGGATTTCCCGACCAGGCTGTGGACGTGGTGATCCTGGAAGAAACCATCCAGACTCTGCGGCAACCCACCCAGTTGCTCACTGAAGTCCTGCGGGTCGGTCGGGAGGCGTGGATCTCCTTTCCGAACTTCGCCTGCTGGAAGGTGCGCCTATCCCTGGCCCTGGAAGGCAAGATGCCAGTCACCGAGGAGTTGCCGTACCATTGGTACAACACGCCCAATATCCACCTGCTCACTCTCCGCGACTTCCTCATGTGGGCGAGCGAGAACCGGGTCCGCATCGCCGAAGGGCATGCCTTGGTGGGCAACACGACCCGCCCACTCGACGAAAAGCAGGACAACCTCCTTGCGGAGGAAGTCCTGCTTCGTATCGTTCCCCAGTAGAGGGAACGGATCTAGAAGGAAGCGTTGACCAGCACGGTGAAGGGCAGCGGCGCGTCCCCCGCGATGTTGGCCAGGCCAATCTGCATGCCCCAGAGCTCGTCGCAGTAGTTCACCAGACCGATCTGCACGCCCGTGACCTTGCGCGCCACATTGAGGGTGCCAACCTGCATGCCAACCAGATCCTCCTCGATGAAGTTGAAGGTCCCCACCTGCACCCCTTCGCAACTGCCCATCAGGTTGATGAGCCCCCCACTGAGCCCCCTCGCCCGGCCCGGGACGATGTTGAAGAGGTTGATCTGGATGGCCTCGCAGTTCTCGGCCCCGCCGACCACCCCGAGGTCGAACCCACGCACAGACCGGTTGTATCCGTAGGGCAGATTCAGCTTCAGACCAATGATGTCGGTGTCTTCCTGCATCAGTTGCACTGGCGGGCAGATGGAGAGCTGCAGGGGGACCAGCGCGGGATCATCTGCGCGGGCCGTCAACACGCCAAGAAGCGCAACCAAGGCAAAGAGAGAACGTTTCATCGGGGAATTCCTCCGGTTCACTGGGCTCGTGACAATCCGTTGCGTGCCGCTCGGCGACGCCTAGCCGTCCACGCAGAGACCTACAGGTGACATCGACACAGGCTCTTGTCAAGCGGCAGTCGCCCGTTTTGGCGAAGCCAGCAGGGAAGGCCAGGCCTTGGCTACGCGCGAGCGGCCCAGATCAGCCCCTGCCGTAGGCTCTCGACTGTCACGGGTCTGGCCATGGGGAAGAGAGTCGTGCTCCCCTCGCCATCGTCACTGCCATCCCCAAGTACGCCAAGCACCGGCAACCGCTCCGCCACCTCCCCAAGCCAGCCCTGTTCGTCTGCTGACAGCCCGGAGAGATCCACCGCCAACACATCCACCGCCTCCGGGCCCGGGCCCAGCAGGGGGCTCGCCTCGCTCGCCCGTGCCACCGCCCAGACCTCGCAGCCCAAGTCCCCCAAATGCAGTGCCAGAATGCCGCGGATCAGCTCGTCTGCCGCCACCACCAGGGCCCTGCCGCACAGGGGACTGGCCTGTGCAACCGTGCCCGCGCCAGCGCTCTCGCTCTGGTACGGTGCCAGATAGACGGAAACCGTCGTTCCTTGGCCCGGTGCGCTGGCAAGCACAAGATGTCCCTGGTGTTGCCGAACAACCCCTTGCACCGCCGAGAGGCCCAGACCGGACCCCTTGCCGACCGGACGAGTCGTGAAAAAGGGCTCCAGAACACGCTCCAGAGCATCTGCCGGAATCCCCACTCCCGTATCGCTCACGGCAAGACGAATGTGCTGCCCCGCCGGAATCACCGAGCCGGCGGCAGGGAGCACACTCTCCAGCACGACCGAGTCTACGGTTACCGTCACGCTCCCGGCAGTAGCCGTCGCCTGGAGCGCGTTTTGACACAGGTTCATCAGGACATGCTCCAGCAGGCCAGGGTCGGCCCAGACCTCTGGCACAGACTGACACGCAACCGTGATCGGCGACGGCGCATGCAACACCGTCTCTACAGTCGGCACAAACCGCGTGGCGAACGAGCAGAGCTCCAGAGCCTGGGGGGCAAAGGAGCCCTGACGGCCAACCAGGAGAATCTGGTTGACGAGTTCCCGCGCCCGTCCTCCTGCAGTCAGGATCGGCGTCACCAATCCCCGTTCGGCAGAGCCGTCATCCAGCCGCCGGGCAAGCATGGAGGAATAGCCAAGAATGGCTTGTAGAAGATTGTTGAACTCATGGGCGACACCGCCCGCCAAACGCCCCACCGCCTCGATCCGTTTGGACTCCATCAGCCGCTGTTCGGCACGACGCAGGGACTCCAACGCGGCGAAGCGCTCGGTCACGTCCTGTACTGTCCCCACCACCCGCGTACCATCGCCATCCGCCTCCGCGTGGGCCACGAAGTGGAATTGCCGCAGGCTACCATCCACCACCGATCGACACCGCGCCTCCCGCTCCCCCTGCCCAGGTTGGCAGCGCAGGATCTGTTGCAGTCTTTCTCGGTGCTCCACAGCGATACACGCGAGCAAGTCGGACACGGGCGCGTGCAGGACAGCATCAGTCGAAGATGGCGTGCCCACAAGCCGGCAGAGCTTAAACGTCCAAGGCGAGCCCAGGAACACCGCCCGTCCCACATCCAGCTGCCAATCCGCCAGCCGAGCTGTGGCTTGCGCATCCCGCAGCCGGGCCTCGCTTCGCTGTAGTTCCCGACGGGCACGGTAGTGGTCGATATGGACCCGCAGCCGCACGCCAAGCGCGCGACCGTCCAACGGCTTCACAACGTAGTCCACCCCCCCCGCCTCGAAGGCCTTCCCAATGCTCGCCTCATCCTCCTTAGCGGTCACGAATATCACCGGCACATCCGCAAGCGACGGAACCTGCTTGAGCTGGCGACAGACCTCGTAGCCGTCCAACTCCGGCATCATGATGTCCATCAGGACCGCTTCCGGCTGCACTCTGCAAGCAATCCCCAACACCCTGGCGGGGTTGCTCACCAAGACCGGCTGATAGCCACCGATCGCTTCCAGGAACTTGGCCGCCAGGCGCAGGTTCGCCTGGCTGTCATCCACAATGAGCACGGTGCTCGCATCGGTCTTGGGAAGCTCGGACATAGATCACCCCGGAGGACACATGCCCCCTGCTCGGAAATCGGTAGGAATACCGATCATGCACCATTAGGGTCAGGAACAAGCGAGACATCCCTTCGGCTGTTAAGGTACCGTCACCAGCAACCGAATACCACGCAAGGGCCTTCCTTTCACCGGGATACCTCACCGCCATCACGGCCCGACAGGGGCAAGTGAAAGCCCCCTGTGGGCATCCGACTCCTGGACCCGCTGTCCGCCGGCCAGGCAAGTCCCACTGACCACGGTGTCAGGCAGCCGCAGTGGACTCGAAGGGCCATTTCGTTCCCAGTGGTGCTGCCCTCCCAATGTCCACTTCCCCCGCTTGCCGTTCGCTGCACCGCCCGTTCAGGACTCGTGGGCCACCGGAGCGCCAATGGCACGGGGCAGGCCCAGGACGGAGCGCAGCGAACTCCCAGGTTGGTAGCCACTTGCGGTCGAGCCACTGCAGGAACGACGAAGCTCGGTTGGGCCCCGCATGCTCTACGAGCAGAGCAGCTCTGGCGGACTCGTCGGCATACTTGATTGGGCATGTTCCCACACCTATATTCTGTGAATTCAATAGGTGCACTGCCGGGAACATCGAGAGACAGGCTGCGTAGACGGAGATTCCCCGGTCGGAAACTGGCCCCAGGGACCAAGACCATGATTAGACGTTGGCAAACGGCATCCGCCGCCCTCATCCTGCTTCTCACTGCCAATAGCACGACCGCTGCCACCGCGCGCATCGGGATCGTGACGTCCGGCGCGCTGAATGTGCGGGCCAAACCGGCGCGCCACTTCGAACGGGTGGGCAAGTTCCGTCGCGGCGATGCCGTGAAGGTCGTCCGCGAGACGGACGAGTGGCTGGAAGTCGTCGTCCCCACCGACGCCAAGGCCTGGGTCGCCAAACAACATCTGGACGCCAGAGGGGTGGTGATTGCCACGTCCCTCCAGGTCCGCTCCGGGCCAGGCATCGTCTTCACCACCTACGCAAAGGTCGCCAAGGGGACCACCCTCAAACTGGTCGGACCGCCCTTGGACGAATGGCAACGAATCCTCCCGCCCGAAGGGGCAACCGGCTGGGTGAGCCGCGCCTACGTGCGCCTGCAAGACCAACGCGTTACGGTCGCCACCAAGCCAGGGACGCCAGCCCCGGCGAAGCCTGGGGACACCAGCCTGACTGTGGCGAAGGTTCCCAGCAAGCCGCAGCCCCCCCCCCCCGCCAAACCTGCTGCAAAGCCCGCCCCGCCCACCAAACCGGTCGCTGTGGAGAAACCGCCAGCCCCTGCGGCAAAGCCCACCCCGCCCAAGGCTACTGCCACGCCTTCCGCTGAACCCGGGACCGGCTCTACGGACGAGACGGCCTCGGAATACATCAGCAAGGTCGTCCGCAGAGAGACCGGTGTCGAGGTCATCATCGAAGCCCGGAAACCCGTCAGAATCGTCGAGAAGCCCGAGCCCAAGAAACCGGTTGTGGCCCCCAAGCCCAAGGTCGTCGAGATCGTCGAGAAGCCCGAGCCCAAGAAACCGGTCGTGGCCCCCAAGCCCAAGGTCGTCGAGATCGTCGAGAAGCCCGAGC
>JABGQJ010000008.1 GCA_018648945.1 Victivallales bacterium | reverse complement strand
GGGCGCGGAAACCGGCGGGCTCAAGGGCAACTACCGGCTCTGGCGCCAGGAGCTGCCAACGGACAGATTCCCGGTCGGCAGCCGCTGGCGACTCACGGCCTGGGCCAAGGGGAAGGATCTCGTCGCTGGCGACATCTCTTGGCAAGTCGGGGTGCTGCGCTTCGCCGTCACCACCGAGAAGACCCAGTACGTGTCCTGTCCGTCTCTCCTCGGCACCTTCGACTGGCAACAAATCAGACTGGAATGGACCGTGCCCCCCGGCCTCAAGTCCTTGGCTACCGAGCTGGGCACAAATGGTTGCGCTGGCACGATCTGGTTCGACGACGTCCAGCTTGAGCGGCTCGATCAACCCTAGTCCATGGCTTCAGATCCTGCGCATCTGGAGCGGGCAGGCGAGAAGTCGGACCAACAGATCGACCATGCCTGCGGCGCGGCCGCGTTCTTGCCTTCGACGGCAGCAGGCTGTAGGGTCAGCTACCACTGTACCTCCCAGGGCCATGGCCAGGAGGAACGCAGCATGGTGCCGCCAAAGGACCACCCATCCCGACTTGTTGGGGGTAGACAGCGCATGACCGTCAATGATTCGCACTCGCTGACGGGCATCGTCAAATCCTACGGTCGCTTCGTGCCGCAGCAGTTCCTTCGCCTTCTGGGCAAGGACAGCATCACCGAGGTCTCCCTGGGCGACCACGTCGAGCGGACGATGACCGTCCTGTTCTCCGACATCAGGGACTTCACGCCGCTTTCGGAATCGATGACACCGCAGCAGATCTTTGGGTTCATCAACTCGTATCTCAGCACGATGGAGCCCGCGGTGTGTGCCCACGGCGGGGTCATCGACAAGTACATCGGCGACGCGATCATGGCCCTTTTCCCCGACGGCGCGGACGCTGCCGTGGGTGGGGCAATCGACATGCTGCACGCGTTGGCCCAGCTCAACCACGCGAGAGAGGATGACGGTGCCCCCCCTGTCCGGATCGGGATCGGGCTGAACACCGGCGTGATGATGCTCGGAACCGTGGGCGGTCCGCAACGGATGGAGGGAACGGTAATCAGCGATGCGGTGAATCTCGGTGCGCGGATCGAGTCCCTGACCAAACTCTACGGCATCCCGCTACTGATCAGCGAGCACACCTACTACGCGCTGGTGCATCCGGAGCAACACGACATCCGGTTCATCGACCGCGTGCGCGTGAAGGGGAAGGAGCAACCCGAGTCGGTCTACGAGATCTACGATGCGGCGCCAGCCGATACCCGGGCGGCCAGGAACCGGGTGCAACCCGTGTTCGAGGAAGGCGTGGCGCAATACCATCTCAAAAATATCGGCGAGTCGCGGCGGCTCCTGACACAGGTTCTCGACGCCTGTCCGGACGACCCGGTGACGGAGGTCTACCTGGCCCGGTGCGAGCGGTACGAAAGCACGGGAGTCCACGAGGGAACGGGCGAAATCGACCTTGATCTGCGCTGGCGAACGTCCCTGGAGATCGCCCACCCGCAGATCGATGCACAGCATCGCGGCCTGTTCGCGCGGGCGCAGGAGTTCGTCGAGACCATGAGGAGTTCCGAGGGCCACGCCGAGGTGGCAACCGGCATGGAGTCTCTTGCCCAAGCCGTGGTTTGCCACTTCCGCGACGAGGAGCGATTCATGGCAGAGGCCAACTACCCCTTCCTCAGCATGCAGAAGCAGCAGCACGCCCGATTCCTGAAGTGTTTCGCCGAGCTGAAGAAGGAGATCGGTAGCGACTTCAACAGACGCCGGTTCTGCTTCCTCTTCCGCATGCAGGTGCTCCTGGTCGATTGGCTCATCAACCACACCTCCCGCCTGGACGGGCATTTCGGGAAGCATCTGCGGCTGATGGAGAGCACGGACTGAGCAGCGGGGAATCTGGCGAAAGGCACAGGCCAAACACCTGCGAGCGGTTTGGGGCAGCGCCCCACGCGGGCTTCTGCGACACCCAGGCTCCTGCCAACCGCAGCCCCTTGCGTCGGTGCGCCAGCAACGGCAGTCGCCTTGTGGAGCGGTAGTCCGCTCCCCAAGGCTGCATCGAGGGGTTCGGGGAGGCGCGCCTCCCCGGCGGGGTTTGGGGCAGGGCCCCATTCCCCTCTGTTCCGGGGGCTATTGGCGGTCGGCGGTGGAGATGGCGAGGACGATGGGGACGCCCCAGCGGTTGCCTTGCTTGCCGTAGGTCAGGTCGATGGCGGCGATAGGGACATCGGGACGCGGATTGGTCCACTGCAGTTGGTGGATGGTCGCGTGCTTGCCGCTGGCCACGGGGGCAGTCCAGGCGAGGGCGGCACCGCGCAGCCCCTGCGGGGCATCTTGCAGCCAGTGGGTTGCGGCCGCCCCGTAGGGCACATCCACATTGACACTTTCTCCGTCGCTGTATTTCACCACATAGCGGAAGACAGTCGGGGGCGATTCCGGGGGCTGTCCACGGCGTGGGCGGCGGGGGGTCCACTTGCGTTTCTGGAACATACTGTGCAGGAAGAACAGCGCATCAGCCTTGCGGTTGACCGGAATACCGGTGACTTCCCGCGCGGCTTTGGACCCGCGCATGCCGCCGAGGGTCAGGGCGCTTTCCAGAGGGGAGGTCTTGAAGTCCCGGATGTGATAGCGGACCCCGGCCAGTTTCTGATCGCCCAGCGGCAGACTCGACAGATCGCCTGCGGCATCCGGCCAGCCCTTCGCGGCAGTCAGGTAGAGATTGCAGATCCCCTCCAGGCTCACCGGTTCGCAGCGCATGGCATCGCCAGGACGGAGTTCGTCGGTCACCTCGAACACCGCGTTCATGTTCCGGAGCATGGTCGCCACGACCCGTTGCTTCTTCTCCGCATTCACCGGCACAGTCTCGCGTTCCGGAATACGGAACTGATTGAGCAGGATGCCGCCCTTCCCGCGCGGGTAGAAGACCAGCCCGCCGCAGGCAACCAGGGGTTGGACACGAGCCGCGAAATCGACCGGACGCCGGACACGCAGCCAGAGATTGTCGATCCCGATCGGATCCTTCTCGTGCTCGTCCCATTTGGTGAAGGCAAGTTTGAGCGTCTTGACGCCCTTCAGATCGACGGCAAAATCCTGCCGCGGATTCTCGCCGCGCTCGTAGGTCGCGAGGCTGATGGTGGCCTGCGGGGCCTTGGCGTCGTTGGCGATGAGCTGGATCTCCCGGACGCGCTTGTAGTGGCTGTTGGGAATGATTGAGAAGCCGATGACATCCTCTGCCCTTGGCAGCTCGTAAGTGAGCACCGGGCCCTTGCCGTTTTCGTCCACGCTGAAATAGCAGATATAGCGCCAGAACTCCACATCCGTGAAGCCGTTGGCGATGCTGCCGCCATTGAAGTCCTGCTCAATGCCCGGTCCCTTGAGGAAGGGGACGATATCCTGCAGATCCACCACCTGGGTGAAGGTGTCCTCGGCGGCCCACTCGATGGATTGCCAACTGGCGATCCGCTTGCCACTGGACAGCGCCACATCGCTCTGCGAAATCCCGGCGGCAAGAGCGGGCCGTGGGTGAGCCAGCCCGACCTTCTCGCGCCGGAACGGGCGCAACAGATGATCGACCCCGACCACCCGATTGAAGTCGCTCAGCCCCTCGGGCGTCAGTCCCCACAGCATCAGATACCCACCCCGCGCCGTGAATGCGTCCATGGCTGCGGCTTCCCGCGCTAGCGTCTGCAGCGCGGCGGGCGAGGCATCGGCAACAACGATGCCGGTCTTGGCATCCCGAATGGCGCGGGCCACATCGCCGGCATCCGTATAGACGAGGGCGGATTCCTTCAGCAACGCCCGACGAGGATCGCCAGCGGGCAGTACAACAGCCACCGAGTTCTGCACTCGCCGATACTCCAGCGCGCGGCGGAGCAGATTGTCGAAAAGGCGACCCGCCACGGCGCTGCGCTTCAGCTGTGAGCCGACCTTCGCCTGGCAGAGAAGCATGAGGCCCTCTCCCGTGATGCACTCCGCGAGGGCGCAGTAGCCCAGTTCGTCGTCTGCCTGGATCAGGGACCGAGCGCCACGGGTTGGCTTCCGGTAGATATTGCGGTAGACGAGGTGATCGGGGGCCCAGCAGAAGAAGTCGTCCTGGGTCAGGCCCGCGAAAGCCGGGTGCGACGTCTCCTGCATGAAGGCGATCCGCCCGCTGTGCTGCGTGGGTTCCAGGTCGGCGGGAATGGCTTGGTAGTGGAGGGGGTGGGTCTGATCCAGGACCAGCAGGCGTTTGCCGCCCCGGGCCAGGGCGCTCCAGCGGACATCGGTGGAGAGCGGCGCGGTCACCGCATCCGGCCCGACGACAAGAACGCGGAAATCGTCAGGCAGAGCGTCCAGGACACCCACCTGGCGGAAGGGGACGTTTTGCTTGCGAAGCCGTTCGCAGACCGGCCCCGCGGGATCGATCACAACAATGTCGTTTGCCCCCACGGTCAGGCGGCGGGAGCTGTCCGCGAGAATGGTGAGGGGCTTCTCGTCCTGCCAGACGACCTTGCCGTTGCGGGCGCAGGACAGGCTTAGCTTTGCCGAGGCCCGATCAGGTGCGCTGACCGCCGGGAGAGCAATCTTGAGCGTCTGCCCCTCGCCTGGCGCGATTGTCAGGGACTGCGCGGCCCCGGCCACACGCTTCCCGGCCACGTCGAAGCGCCACGCAAAGGTGATCGGATCGGCATACCGGGTGTCGTTCCGGACCATGACCGTCCGGGCCGCTGCCTCGCCGACATTCAGGGTCCGGGTCCATTCGCGCACCAGTGCACAGACGGGCTGCCACGCGGTGTAGATGGTGTCTGGGTAGCCGCTTCCCCAGAAATGGAATCCACCCAGCTCCTGCCAACGGTATCCCTCCGAGTACATGCGAAGAAGCAGGGCTCCGGCCTCCTGGGTTTCACTGCGACCGGCAAAGCAGACCTCGCCACCGACACCCGCGAACCCCGAGGGCTTACGGCCGTGCAGGTAGGCCTCCTCGCTCAGGAAGATGGGCCGGTCCAGCGCCATCGGCCACGGCTGACTGCGGGACGATGCCGCCCATTCGCCCAGGCCATAGGCCATGTCGGGGTAGTCTCGGTCAGGGGAGGCCTCGTAGTGACAGCCGTTCACCGGCAGCGTCTGGTCCATCAGCGCCCGTCCCCCGGCCACCATCTGGCCCCGGCCCTGGCGGTCAAGCGAGGCAATCAACTGCGCCGTCTTGGTGAACTCAGGCTCCACGGGCTTGAGATTGCCGAAGTTCCGGGTGTTGATATAGATGATCTCGTTGTCCAGTTCCCACACGAAGACCGAGGCGTGGTTGCGTTCCCGCTTCACTCGGGCGGCCACCTGCTTACGCCAGTTATCGAAGAGATTCGGACGCGGTTTCTTGACCCGATTCCGCCCCGTTCCCTCTTGCACGACAAGACCATAGCTGGCGTGCTGGCCGTCGAAGGTACCCGTATTGCAGCGCACGGGCACGCCCTTCTCGTCGAAGAAATCCAGCACCTTGCGCCGGGGCATGCCGCCCCAGTTCCGCTGGTAGCGTAGCCGGAAGACATTCTGCCCGGTCTCCTGCCAGTGCGCCAGAGCCGCCTCGGCCTGGCCTGCGCCGCAGCCATAGTAGTTCAGATCAGCCCGGAACTGCCAGCCGATGCCGTTTAGAGCAAACCGCTTGCCCTCGATGGACCATTCGCGGAAACCGAAGCGCGTCTCGATGCTGTCCACTATCTTCCCGTCTTGCTTGAGCAGCGTCCGCGCGACGTAGAGATGCGGGCGGTCCGGCCACCATAACGTGGCGTCGGCCCAAGGCGTGACGGAGGCGAGCACGCCCGCAGCGCCGGGGGCAATCTCAAGACGGCCGCCGTCCAGGACCTTCTTCGCACCGCCTCCCTGCGCCGGTTGGATCTCGTGGCTTACCTGGTAGGAGACGGGGGCCTTGCCGGGGTTGCGGACCGTGGTCTCCGCCGTGATCACGCCCTTCTTGACCGAAGGAATGAAGTAGGCATCCTCGATAACCGCACGGCCCGCCGCGATCAGGCGCACCTCGTCGGTGATGCCATTCTCCAGCGCGCCCTTCACCGGGTAGTCAAAGCGGTGAGTGACGCCTTGGTTGGAGGACATCATGCCATTCGGAATATTGAACCAGTGGTGGACATCCTTGCCATCGTTGGGTTCGATGGCGTAGTACGCATCCTTGATGGCGATGGACACCGTGTTTGCCTCCCCCCAGCGGACGGCATCGGTGATATCCACGGTGAAACCGGCCAGCACGGCATCGCTGAAGCCGACGCGCCGACCATTCACGAAGACGGTGGTGAACGTGTTCGCCTCGGTGAAGTCGAGCAGCAGACGGCGTCCCTTGAGCGACTGCGGGATCTGCACCCGCGTCTGGCAGATGTAGCGGTGGCAGAAGTTCTGGTCGGGCCGGAGGGCATTGCGCCCGCCTGGGACGGCGATGGAGGACCAGTGCAGTTCCTTGGCATCGGGCAAGGCAGGCACCGGGAGGGTGCGCTGATCGCCGGCCCGCCCCAAGTGGTCGAAGCGTGCATACTGCCAACGACCCGTGAGCGGCAACTGAACTCGTTGGCCAGGTTCGGTGCCCGCAGGCATCACGAAGACATGCTCCGCCGCAGCGCGGTCCGCGTCACTGCGCCAGGCAGCACTTGGCCGGTGCTTGCCATTTGGGCGGAAGGGGGTGTTGCTGACGACGAGAGCATCGCTGGCGTAGATGATGCGGATGGGCTTCTTCTTCTCCTTGTCCTGGTAGCGGAGCGGGAAACGCAGTTCCAGGGCGTGTTTCCCCGCCGTCAACTGGGCCTTGCCCAAGGGAACCCAGGCCACCTCGCACCAGTTCGCGATCTCCATCAGATCGGTGGAGAGAACCTGCTGGGGATCGACCAGCGTCCAGCGACCGTCATCCATGCGCCATTCGAAGTGCGCGCGGATGTATTCGAAGCCCGCGCGGTTCCAGATCTCGTGTTGGCCGGCTTCCGTGGCCTGGAACTCGTAGCGCAGGATGGCCCCGCCCGCAGGCACGGCCTTCTCGACGTCCTTGGCGGGGATGCTCAGATGCAGCCAGCTCTCGCCGGACAGGTAGCTGGCATTCCCCCACCCCCCGGTCTTGTACTCGAAGGTGGCACTAGTGGGGGCCTCGCCCTCCAGCCACGCAAACGAAGCGGCCAGGGCGGTGGAGCCCAGACCCAGCCAACCAGTCATCGCGAGTGCCCAAAGGTGCCAATGGTGTCTACGCATGGTCCGTGTCCTTGTTTGGCTGGTGCTACCCATTACCCTGTCAGTAAATCCCTTGCAGTCAAGACAGTGGACGAAGTGGACCGAGTGGACGTGCCAGCTGCCTCGCCCTCATTCTGTTCACTGCCCCGTCCACGGGGCCAGGCGCAGGGCACGTTGTATCTGATCCCGCTGCGTGGGGAAGACTCGGGCCTCATCGGCGTAGTCGCGCCAATGGCTGACTACGGATTGCACATCCGCGAGAATCCTCTTGCCCTGCCCACGCTTCATGGACACCGCCTCCCCGCAAGCGGTCAGGTCGGCCAGAGAGAAGTCGTCGCGCTTGCCGTTCAGGGTCATCTGATGCCGGGACGTCCACTTCCCTGTCGGCTGGTAGCTATAGGTCATATCGAAGGCCGGGGCCAGCGACCACCTGCCGGCGCGATCCATGAGGAAGGCGATGTTCTTCACGTGGTCGTCCTGGTTGCGGGCCACGATGTTGAACACCATGCGTCGGAACAGCTGCTCCACTTCCTTGGGTGGTCGATGGAGCCGTCGGAGCACAAGCAGCGCCTGCTCGTAGCTGTGGGCGCCCGCCTGGTTGAAATCCAGATGGCCCATCGCCCCAAGGGACTGCATATGCAGCTTGCCGCCGTCGGGCAAGCGATCGAACCGCCGGGTCATGAAATGGCGGCGCCCCCCTTCCTCGAAGAGCCGGCATTCACTCATTTGGATGCCGCAGTCGGCGGCCATGCGGTAGTAGGCATACTCGATCGCACCGAATCCCTGGGAATCGGCAAGCTCCTTGTCCCGGTTGTTGCCGACGCCGTCGAATTTGAGCAGCCAGTAGCCGAAGCCTTCGTCGGCCTTGACCTGCCCCGAACGCACTTCGTTGGTTCCGGGGTGCCACGCGATCACGGCTTTGGCACGGGCCCCGCCGGCGGATGTGCCCACCCGCAGAATGTCTCGCAAGGCATCCGCCCGCGCAGCGTCCGCGAACGTCCCCCGCAGGCCGTCCCTCTCGCGGAGCACATCGGACGCCAATTGGACCAAGCGGTCGATCTGTAGGCGGGACGACTGCCGGGGTTGGGGGCCGCTGACCGGGGAAAACTCGAGCGCTCCCATTCCTCGCGTACCCGTGTAGCACAGCCTCTCGACGGCGTTGAACGAATCGGCCGGACGCCCCTGCGTGGCCAACCAGGCATCGATCAGGGCATTCCCGAAACGGTCGGGCAGGGAATCCGCCAGGAGCCCCGGCAGACCATGGAACGTCGGCACCGCGAGAGCGGGGAAGGAGTAGACTCGTTCAGAGAGAGGCATGGCCAGCGGGGCCACCTCGATCCCGCTGCCCGAGAACGCCCGGTCGTACTCGAAGGAGGCGATTTCCTCTCCGTCCACCAGGGCCACCGCCCCAACCGTGCGTCCCCACAGCTTCACCTCGGCGATGGTGCTCATCCCTCGTCTCCCCAATGCCACTCCTCATGCGGTTCGGCCACCTGGCGAGAGGAGGCGCGCTGGCGTTGCTTCCCCTTCAGCTTCAAGAGTTCCATGGGCCGCAGCCCGATCTCAGGGACGAGGCGCTCAACCCCGTCCATGAGGTCCAGGGCGGCAAGCAGACGCAGCAGCGTGCCCACCTGCGTATCATGCCCCCCTTCGATCCGCTCGAGCGTCCGCTTGCCGATCCCGGCCCGTTCCGCGGCGTCTGCCTGGGTGAGCCCCGCATCCAACCGACGGCGAGCCAGTCGCCGCCCCAGTTCCGCCAAAACAGCGGGGGGAGCCGTGTAGGCCTCGATTTTCATGGCCAAGATCTCCCGTACCGTGATTTGCGGAGAGCGAGTAACTATTCGTAAAATACGACGAGATATCACCCTATTCAAGTTTTACTCGCACAGTGTGGCGAGTTCCACGCCATGACGTGGGGAGTTTCTCGTATCTCGTCGTATCTGGCGAGTTCAGATGGCCAACACCATATAATTCGTAATCTATGGCTCTTTAGGTACGATATCGAATCCGCACCTCCCGTGCTGCGAGGTCGCCGTGCTGGCGTGACTCGACATGGGCGCGCCAGAAGCTAGAGTTCCCTGGCCCGAAGATGCGCCCCCATCCACCCCGAGGATTGTCGCCGATGAAGGACTCCATCGCTCTCCTGAAGGAACTGATTCCACTTCGCCCGGTCTCCGCCGACGTCGAGGCGGTGAACCGAGCGACCCAGGCCCTGCATGCCTACCTGTCGGAAGCGGGGGCACATTGCTGTATCGAGGAGGTGGACGGACGGCAGGTGCTCTATGCGGCCACGGAGGCGACGAAGACCCCGGCGGTGCTGCTCAATGCCCATGTGGATGTGGTGCCGGCCGACGATGGGCAGTTCGTTCCCCGCGAAGCAGACGGCTGGCTGCATGGCCGAGGCAGCGGCGACTGCCTGGGACACGCTGTGATCTGCGCGCAGGCGGTCGTCCGGAGCCTGGGCAAGGCCAGCGTCGGGGCCGTCTTCTCCGCCGATGAGGAGATCGGCGGCGCAACGACCCTCGCGATGGTTCAGCGTGGCTATGGCGCCCGGTGCCTGATCCTGGTCGTGGACGGTGCGTCCGGCGCCATTGCCGTGGCCCAGAAGGGGATTCTCAGCTTCACTCTACAGGCGACCGGGAAGGCCGCGCACTCCTCGACACCGTGGAAGGGGGTGAACGCCATCGACCGGCTGATCGATGGCTACCTGAGCATCCGCGAACTGTTTCCCGCGGTCGTGCCCGGCGACGAGTGGCACAACACCATGGCCGCTGCCTGCATCGAGGGGGGCACCGCCCACAACCGCATCCCCGACGAAGCCAAGATGACAATCAACATCCGCTATGTGGATCCGGCGGAGCGCGAAACCATCGAGAACCGCATCCGCGAGCTGTCCGGGCTGGAGCTCGGGGTGGTCATGCAGTGCGATCCGGTGGTCTTCGCCGAGGATACGCCGGAGTTCGCGGCCCTGGCCGCCTGCATGCGCGAGTCCCTGAAGGCCGACATTGCGTTCGTCCGCATGAACGGCGCGACCGACGCGCGCCACTTCGCGCAATCGACAGCCCCCGTCGCGATCATCGGCGCGCCGGGCAGGGATATCCATGGCAATGACGAGGCGGTGGACATCCAGGCCCTGCGCCAGTACGAAGAATTGCTGGTGGAGAGCATCCGCCAGTTGGGGATGGAGAGCTAGCCATGACCTGCCCTGTGACTCTGACCGACCGCGACCGGGCCTGCTGGAACGACGAACTCGTCCCCTGGTTGCCCACGCGCATCTTTGATGCCCATGTGCACGCCTTCGAGCTGGCCAGTTTCCCCCCGGGCTTCGCGTTCCCGCCGCGCAACTGCTACCACAAGTTCGGTGGCCAGCACACGGTGGCGCAATGCCTCGAAGTGGCCAGTTTGCTGCTGCCTGGGATCGACTTCGGCATGCTCTGCTTCGGCACGCCTCACGCTGAGACCGACCGAGACGAAGCTGCGCGCTACTCCGGCGCGACGGCGGACAACAAACGCATCTTCGGCATGACCATGGTCTCGCCTGAAGACCCCATCGCGGAGGTGGAACGGCGGATCCGCGAGTATGGCCTGGTCGGCTACAAGCCCTACCGCAACTTCGTGACCTGGCGCGACGCCGAGGACGTCTCCATCCCCGACATGCTCCCCGCCGAGCAGATGGCCGTGGCCGACCGGCTTGGGCTGGCTATCACCCTGCATATTCCCCACGCGGCACGCTTGGCAGATCCAGACAACCAGCGCGAATTGGTCAATCTCTGCCGGACCTACCCCAATGCCAAGATCATCATCGCCCACATCGGTCGCGCCTACTACCTGAGCAATGTGGTGGGCTACCTCGACGGTCTCGCCCCCCTGCCCAATGCTTATCTGGACTTGGCCATGGTCAACCACCCAGGCGTACTGGAACACGCCTTCCGCAACTTCCCGACCGAGCGGATTCTCTTTGGCAGCGATGCCCCGATCGCCTGGTTGCGTGGCAAATCGGTGGAGATCAACAACCAGTATGCCTACCTGATGGGCGAGAACTACGCCATCGGCACCACCATCCACGACGCCGAACAGGCAGTGGAATTCACCTTCTTCTACTACGAAATGCTGCGTGGTATCCGCCTGGCTGCGGAGCGCGCCAATCTGTCCCGCAAGCAAGTTGAAGGTATCTTCGCGGACAACGCCTACGGGCTGCTGGCCGGGATTCGGGCAGGACTGGCGGAGAAGAACTGACCCGTTGCCTCGACCTGTTCTCCTCCCTGCCGCAGATGGCGAGTCAGAATAGCGAAGGAGACGTGCGAATGCAGAAGAAGATCGTCGGTATCGTGTTCTTTGTGGTGGCCTTCGCCATGGCGTTCCGGTTGCTTGGGACCTTCATGACTCCCAGCGTGGAAGCACGGCTTGAGAAGGTGGTCGTGATGCTCAACAAGAAGTGCCCCATGGTGGAAGACAAGCTCATACGGGTGGACAAGACATCCGTGAGCGAGGGCCGGACCCTTGTGTACCATTGCACCGCTCTGGAGGTCCCGAAGGAGGAACTGGATGCCCAGTGGCTTGAGGAAACGAAGGAAATGGTGACGAGCCGGGTCCGCGCCAGCGAGGACATGCAGTTGCTCCTCAAGGCCGGCGTCTCTCTGAAGTACATGTACCATGCGGAGAACGGGCGGACCGTTGGGGAATTCAGGATCACGCCAGTTGACGCCGAGGTGGAGAAGACGGACTGAGACCCGCGCATTGCCGCTGGCCGGCCCGCAGGTCATAGCGCGCGGGGTTCGGCCTGGTATATTGCACCCCTATCGGTGGGTGAATGCCGGGGGCAGATGCGTGCCGGAGATGCCAGCCAACCTGGGGACCAGAAGCGAATGAGCGATACCTACACTGCCGGCCAGTTGCCTCCGGCCAATCTCCTCCCCAACCTTCCTGCCTTGCTCGCCGACTACTTCACCTGCCCTCCGGCTTCCGGGCCCGGAGGCGACGTCGCGTTCGGCACGTCCGGGCATCGCGGGAAGTCGTCAGCGGGGACCTTCAACGGGGCCCACATTCTGGCAATCACGCAGGCCATCTGCGATCTGCGCCAGACCTTCGCGGCAACCGGCCCCCTGTTCCTGGGCAAGGACACCCACGCCCTGTCCGAAGCCGCGTTCCGGACGGCGTTGGGCGTGCTGGCCGCCAATGGCGTCGAGACGCGCATCGATATCGATTTGGGCTTCACTCCCACACCGGTCATCTCCCATGCGATTCTCACCCACAACGGCCCACAGCCCGCGCAACTGGCGGATGGCGTGGTCATCACCCCCAGCCATAACCCGCCCACGGATGGGGGATTCAAGTACAATCCCGTCTCCGGTGGCCCCGCCGACACGGGCATCACCGCCCGGATCGCGGCATCGGCGAACGCCTACCTGGTCGCCAGCAATGCGGGAGTGCGGACGATTCCCTATGTCGAAGCCCTGGCCGCCAAAACCACCGTGCGCCACGATTACATTACGCCCTACGTGGCGGATTTGGGCAACGTCATCGATATGGCTGCTATCCGGGAAGCGAAGCTCAAGCTCTGTGCCGATGCCTTGGGCGGCTCGGGGCTCGACTACTGGGCGCACATCGCGGGACATTACGGGCTGGACATCGCGCGGCGCAACTGCGACCACGATCCCAGCTTCCGTTTCATGTGCGTGGACCACGATGGCAAAATCCGCATGGATTGCTCCTCGAAGTTCGCCATGGCCGGACTGGTTGATCTGAAGGACAGCTACGACCTCGCCTTCGGCAATGATCCCGACTTCGACCGGCACGGAATCGTCACGCCCAAGGGCGGCCTGATGAACCCGAACCACTTCTTGAGCGTGGCGGTCTGGTACCTGCTCCAGCACCGCCCCGGCTGGCGCGACGATGTCCGCATCGGCAAAACGGTGGTGACTACCAGCCTAATCGACCAGGTGGTCGAGAAGCTGGGCTACGAGACCTTCGAAGTCCCCGTGGGCTTCAAGTGGTTCGTCGAGGACAAGGCGAAGGGCATTGGTCTCTGTCCCGGCACCCTGGCCTTTGGCGGCGAGGAAAGCGCCGGGGCCTCCTTCCTGCGCCGCGATGGCACCGTCTGGACCACCGACAAGGACGGGTTCATCCTCGCGTTGCTCGCCGCCGAGATCCTGGCGGTCACCGGGCGTGACCCGGCGGATATCTACCAGGAGATCATCGGCGATCGCACCTATGCCTATCGCCGCGTCGACGTGCCCTCCACCCCGGAGCGCAACGCGGCTCTGAAGGGCCTCGAAGCCGAGCAGATCACCGCCCTCGAAGTGGCGGGCGCCGCCATCACCGCCAAACTCGTCCGTGCGCCTGGCAACGGGGCCGCCATCGGGGGGTTGAAAGTGACCACTGACGACGGTTGGTTCGCCGTGCGGCCCTCTGGCACGGAAGCGATCTACAAGCTCTATGGCGAGAGCTTCCTTGGCGAGGAGCATCTGGACCAGTTGCTGACCGCCGCCCAGGAAGTGGTGAACGCCGTCTTTGCCGCCGCGAGTCTCTGACCCACCAGGAAACGCATCCCATGGTTCGCTCCTATCTGAACGCCCATGCCGAGCAGTACAAGCACGATCCCCGTGGCGCGGCCCTGACTTGGTTCAGGGAAGCCAAATACGGGCTCTTCATGCACTACGGGGTCTACAGCCTCCTGGGGCACGGCGAGTGGGTGCAGTTCCGCGAGGAGATCCCCGTCGCTGAATACGAGAAACTGAAGGACCGCTTCACCGCTGTCGACTTCGATGCCGAGGCCATCGCCGACCTGGCGGTGGCGGCGGGCATGTCCTATATCAACGTCACCACCCGACACCATGATAGCTTCTGCCTGTTCGAGACGGCGGAGACGGACTTCAACAGCGTCAATTCCCCTGCCAAGCGCGACCTGGTCGCCGAACTTGCCGCCGCCTGCGAGAAGCGGGGCCTGGGGCTCTTCCTGTACTACTCCTATGGGGCGGACTGGCGGCACCCCTACTTCATGTCGGCCGACGACAGCACCTTCTTCTTTGCCCGGCCGCACTACGAGACGCCCGACCCCGCCTACCTCTACAGGTCCGAAGCCGACCTGGCGAAGTACTTCGACTTCGTGCACAACCAGCTGCGAGAGCTGCTTACCAACTACGGTTCCATCGCCGGGATCTGGTTCGATCCTATCATGGGCTACTACTACCGACCCGACCTCTTCCCCATCGCGGAAACCTACGCGCTGATCCGCTCCCTGCAACCGCAATGCCTGATCGCCTACAAGAACGGGGCCAATGGCGATGAGGATTTTGCCTCTCCCGAGCATGTCTCCGGCGCCTTGGAACAGCGGCTTCGCGCCCGGAATGCGCCCGAGCACGTCATCGACTGCGCCAACCGCGCCTGGAATGGCAACCGCGACAATCCCCGCAACGAGATCTGCACCACCCTCACCAATCGCCACTGGGGCTACTCCAACCAACCCGGCATCGAGCACCGTACGGCAGACGAAGTGATGGCCATGCTCGCCGACGCCGAAGCCAGTCGCTGCAATCTTCTGCTCAACACCGGGCCGCTTCCCGCCGGGGGCATCGACCCGGTGGATGCCGCCACGTTGCGCGAAGTGGGCGAGCAAATCCGCCGCGACGGGTTCCCCCGGCCCGATTCCTGCGGGATGACCCCGACCAATGCCACCCACCAACCCGATGGCCCCCAGGCCGTCTAGCCAGCCTCAGGAACCCACACCATGCGTAGCGTTCTCCTTCTCAGTCTCTTCCTTGCCACCCTCGCCATGACTGGCTGTTGGTCTCTCAAGACCGACGGCAAGACCTCAGCCACCCCCAAGAAGAAAAGGACTGCTCTCTTCTCCTGTCCCGCCACCGGCCCCTGCATCGCTCGAGTCGAGGCCAGCCAGTAGCGTCACGGATGAGTCCCGGCCGAGGAGGAAATGGGCCATGGGAAGCCACCACACAAGAGGAAGCCCTGGAGTCACGCTTAGGCACGTCCCCGCCAGATGGCTTCTGACCGCGCCGGTGGCGACGAGCCCGCTTCTGGGCGCGCAGAAGAAACGGGATGAGGCGCAGCAGGAGCACGCGGAAGCGGCCCGGGGAATGCTCCAACACTGGCAGACGGAGTACAAACGCCGACGCAATCTCTGGCGCGACCTCCGCGCATACGGTTTCCATGTCTGAGACGATTCGCGAACGCCAGGCAAGGAGGGGGGAAGCTGGGGCAAATCGGGCTGCGAAACGGCATGCACTCTGGCAGAGGGGCGCAGAAGAGGCGACTCCACTACGCAAAAGAACAGGCCGCCGGGATATGTCCCGACGGCCTGTTGTCTTCAGCGGTACTGGATTCGACTAGAGCTGGTCGCGCAGACCGGCGATCTGGCCTTCCAGCTTGGTGATCTTCTTCTTGATTGCTTCGGCGCTGGCCTTGTCGATGGCCTTGACGATGCCATTGATGATTTCCTCGTCCACATTCTTCCAGAAACGGTAGTTCTGGAACTGCGGATTTTCGGACAGAACCCGCACGGCTTCGGTGCGCTGGGCACTGGAAACCTTGCGCCCGGACTGCATCTTCTCCACGCGTTCGGCACTGAGAACTGTGTTCTTGGGCATCGTGTTGCTCCTTGGTGAGGGTGAATCCTATCGTGAAATCGACCAACTGCTCCTACCCCAGCAGACGACCAGGGAAGCAAAGGCAGTTGCCTCGATGGACAGGAACTCTTTACTATCGGGCCACAATTGCGTTCTGTCAAGTGTCCCTAAGGTACCCCCCATTGGACCAAGCCACGCGCCGCAAGACACCCATGTGCTCGGACGGAAGCGGGAAACCACGTGAAGACACGCCATACTATACCATGGAAAGCCCGGTCAAGAAACTGTGATGCACAGGTCGTTCTACACCACCCGCGACTAAGGGAACCAGACATGCTTTGTATGACCTCAGACTATGCATCGGGAACGGGGTGTCCCGAGCCCCACTTGCGGCGGATCGCCAAGGCGGGGTTCAGCCACGTTCATTGGTGCCATCAATGGTGCACGGACTTTCTCTACACGTCTCCGGAAATCGAGCAGATCAAGCGTTGGCTCAGCGAGTTCGGGCTCTCCGTCTGCGATGTCCATGCCTCCCATGGCCAGGAAAAATCGTGGGGATCCAGACGGGACTACGAACGGTTGGCAGGGCTGGATCTGATCCGGAACCGCGCCCAGTTTGCCGAGCAGGTCGGAGCCAACGTGGTCATTCTGCATCTTCCGCCGGAACCAGAACAGGCGACCGACGATCCCGATTACGGACCACGCCTGCGCGCTTCCATCGACGCACTCCTGCCGGACCTCGCCACGTGTGGGGTCCGCCTCGCCTTCGAGAACATGATCCGCGACAACTTCCCGCTGATCGCCTCGCTCCTCCGTGAGTATGGGCCCGACCAGATCGGTCTCTGCTACGATTCCGGGCACGGCAATCTCAATCCCGATGCCCTGGATTGTCTCGACGCTCTCAAGGACCGCCTCATCGCGGTTCACCTGCACGACAACAATGGCCAGTCCGACCAGCATTTGCCCCCTTTCCACGGTACTTTGGACTGGTCTGTGCTGGCTCGGATCATCGCCGCCTCCAACTACACCAAACCGCTCAGCTTTGAGACAGCCATCCGGGAGACTGGGCTGCAGGACGAGGACGAGTTCCTCGCCATGGCCCACACCCAAGCCACCGCCCTTCGCGAGATGGTTGATCAGGAAAACAAGGTCCAGCAATGAAGACTATCGTCCATGTTGTCTTCCACGCCCATCTCGACCCTGTCTGGCTCTGGCCTTGGACGGCTGGGATCGACGAAGCGCTCGCGACCTGCCGTAGCGCCTGCGAGCGGTTGGACGCCAATCCCGACGCCATCTTCACCCAAGGCGAAGCCTGGGTCTACGATGTGGTCGAGCGCACCGATCCGGGCCTATTCGCAAGGATCAAGGCGCACGCTGAAGCGGGCAGGTGGGCATTGACCGGCGGTTGGTGGATTCAGCCGGACTGCAACGTGCCGGGGGGGCGTGGCCTCCAACAGCAGATCGCCATCGGCAAGGCGTACTTCCAAAGCCGATTCGGGGCCTTCCCTGAAACGGCCTTCAATGTGGACTCCTTCGGCCACGCGGCGACCTTGCCGGAACTGATGACCGAGGCAGGGCAGAAATACTACGTGATGATGCGCCCCCAGGAGCACGAGATGGAGTTGCCGGGGCGGGTCTTCCGCTGGCGCGGCTATGCGGATGGCCCAGAGGTGCTGGTGTTCCGCGTTCGGGGTAGCTACAACGCCCGCGAACTGGACGAAGCACGCTACCGCACCTGCCTCGACGACCTACCGGCAGGGGTCGGGCACACCATGTGCTTTGCCGGGCTCGGGGATCACGGCGGCGGCCCCACCGAACGGCTCATTCAACAGGTTCGCGAGGCCCGCAATGCCTATCCCGACCTGGGAATCCGTTTCTCCTCTCCCGACCGGTTCTTTGCCGAGGTCGAGAAGGCCCGGGACCAGCTACCGCTGGTGGTCGGCGAACTCCAGCACCACGCCATCGGCTGCTACACGGTCCATCGCCCGGTCAAGCTTGGCTGCCGTCGGGGCGAGCATCGGTTGCTTCAGGCGGAGACCGCTCTCGCCAACGACCCCGCTCCCTCCCAGGAGACGGCACCCGCTCTCCAGAAGGCATGGCAGGCCGTGTGCTTCCACCAATTCCACGACCCCATGGGCGGCACCTGCCTGCCCAGCGCCTATCGCTATGTGGATGGCCAGCTCGGCGGGGTGGAAGCGACGGTGGACGAAACCGTCAGCCTCGCTCTGCGCCGCCTGATGGCGGGTCTCCCCGACTGCGAGCACCAGCGCGTGGTGGTCTGGAACCCGTCCGACTGCGCCTTCGACGACATGCTCGAGTTCGAGCCCTGGCTCGGCCATCGCGTCTGGGCCGAGGCCCACCGATTGGTGGACGAGGAGGGAGAGATCGTCCCCCACCAGACCGCCCTCCCCGAGGCGCTCAGCCACCGCCCCGCCCCTGGCCGACTGGCCTTCCGGCTCCAGCTCGATCCCGGCGAACTGCGGGCCCTGTACCTCATGCCCGTATCCGGGGCGCCCCCTGCCGAGCCCCTTCCCTCCCGGGCCGGGCAACTCGAGGTGCCTGGATTGGCCAGCGTCAGCCGAGTCGGCATGACCTTGGGCGAACTGACCTTCCCCCTACCCGAACTGCGCCTGATCAACGACCCCAGCGACACATGGTCGCACGGCATCGATCGCTATGCCGAGGGAGGCGGCCGGGCCAGTTGGGGCGAACCGCAGCTCACTGAGAGCGGTCCCGTCTTCTCCGAGTTCACCCAGAGCGGGCGCATTGGCTCAAGCGATGTCCTCCGCCAGATCCGCGTCCATGCCGGACAGGCCATGGTCGAGATCCGGCTGCGAGTGGACTGGAATGAGCGCAACTGCGTTCTCAAGCTCGTCCTCCCCTGTGCTGACTTCGCGCCATCCACGCGCGTGGACGGCATCCCCGGGGCACATCTGGAGCGTGCTTTGGATGGCGCCGAACGCCCGTTGCGGGACTGGATTCTCCTGGCCAACCAGGACGACGGCCACCTGGGCGTCCTGAGCCCCGAGGTCTACGCCGTGGACGCCACGCCCGAGCGCGTCCGTTGGACTCTCCTTCGCAGCCCCCAAATGGCCTGGCACGATCCCCACCCCGGCGGCCGTCTGGACGGACGCTACACCGACCGGGGCGAACATGACTTCTGCTTCCGGTTCTCAACGGCGGAGATCACCCCCGAGGCGCTGGACGCCAGGGCAAACATGCGGCAGCGTCCCCCTGCCCTCGCCGACCTCACCCGAGGCATGCCTGCGGATTGAGAGGATAGAATGATGGAATGCCGAAGTCCCTGAGCGAAGTCGAACGGGGTGGAATGATGGAATGATGGAATGATGGGGGGAGAATCCCTGCCGCCCTGCCACATTTCCCCCATTCGGTGTTGGACGTTCGGCGTTCGACGTTCGATGTTCAGTTCCACATTCCACCATGCCGCACAACTCCGGAACCACCGATGCCCCAACGACCGAACATCCTACTGATCCTCAACGACGACATGGGCTACTCGGATCTTGGCTGCTACGGCGGCGAGGTCCGCACCCAGGCCCTGGACCGCCTGGCGACCGGTGGCCTGCGTTTCACCCAGTTCTACAACACCGCCCGCTGCTGCCCCTCCCGCGCCAGCCTGCTCACCGGGCTACACCCACACCAGGCCGACGTCGGGCACATGATGGGGGACGATGGCATCGATGGCTATCTCGGCGACCTCAGCCGCCAGGCCGTGACCATTCCTGAAGTGTTGCGCACGGCTGGCTACCGCACCTACATGAGCGGCAAATGGCATGTGACCCGCCACCTGGACGGCCCCAAGCACAACTGGCCTCGCCAACGCGGCTTCGACCGCTTCTACGGGCTGATCAACGGCGCCGCCGACTACTTCAACCCCGGCACCCTTGCCCGTGACAACCAGTACATCCAGGCCGAACCTGGCCACTACCTCACCGATGCCATCAGCGACGAGATGGGCGGCTTCATCGACGAGCACTTCGCCGATACGCCCGACGCGCCCTTCCTCGGCTACCTCGCCTACACCGCACCCCATTGGCCACTCCATGCCCCGCCCGAGGATCTCGCCCGCTACCAGGGCCGCTTCGACGCCGGCTGGGACACCTTGCGGGAGGAACGTCTCGCCCGCATGCAGAGCATGGGCATCCTCGCCGCCGACTGGGAACTGACGGAACGCGATCCCAGCGTCCCGCCTTGGGACGAGGCCGAGAACAAGGAGTGGCAGGCCGCCCGCATGGAGGCCTATGCCGCCCAGATCGACCGTATGGACCAGGGCATCGGACGCGTCGTCCAGGCCCTGGAGCGCAATGGGGCGCTGGCGAACACTCTCATCGTCTTCCTGGCCGACAACGGCGGCTGCGCCGAGGAAATCGGGGAGCAGTGGCGGGACAACATGCTTGGCATGCGGATTGGCTCGGCGACCACCTGGGATGGGCAGCCCGTGCAATACGGCAACCGACCGGCGTTGATGCCTGGCGGGCAGAACACCTACCAGAGCTGCGGCGTCCCTTGGGCCAATGTCCAGAACACCCCCTTCCGGCTCTACAAGCACTGGGTCCATGAGGGGGGCATCGCCACTCCCTTCATCGTCCATTGGCCCGCCGGCATCGCGGCCAGGGGCGAATTCCGCGAGCAGCCCGCACAGCTGCCCGATGTCATGGCCACCTTCCTGGAAGTCGCCCACGCGGACTACCCCGATACCTACGCCAACCAGCCCATCCAGCCGCTGGAGGGCTTCAGCATGGTCCCCAGCTTCGGCGGCAACCGCAACGAGCGCGAAGTCCTGGCCTGGGAACACGAGGGCAACAAGGCCGTCCGGCGAGGCGACTGGAAGCTGGTCCGGCGCTACCCCGGGGAGTGGGAGCTGTTCAACATGGCCGCCGACCGCTCCGAAATGCATGACCGGGCAACAGAACACCCCGCACTGGTCGCCGAACTGGCCAGGATCTGGGACACCTGGGCCGAACGCTGCGGCGTAGTCCCTTGGGAAGACCTCCTCACCGCGCGGCGCGCAAAGCGAGCCGCAGAATGAAGAAGCTGCGCGCCGATTTACTGCTCGTGGAACTGGGTCTGGCCGAATCCCGCGCCATCGCTCAGCGCCTGATCATGGCCGGCGAGGTCCGTCTCGGACCCGACGATCTGGTCCGCAAGCCAGGGCAGATGCTGCCCGAGGACGCCCCCGTCTCCGTGCCCGACACGGATCGCTATGTCAGCCGGGGAGCGCATAAGCTCCTCTGTGGCATCGAGGAGTTCTCCCCCGAACTGGAGGGGGTCGTGGCTCTGGATGTCGGTGCCTCCACAGGTGGCTTCACGGATGTCCTCCTACGCCATGGCGCGGCCAAGGTCTACGCAGTAGACGTCGGCTACGGCCAGCTCCACCTACGCCTGCGCCAGGATCCCCGCGTGGTCTGCTTGGAACGCACCAATGCCCGTGCTCTCGGCCCGGAGCTCATCCCCGATCCTATCGATGTGCTCGTGGGGGATGTCTCCTTCATTTCCCTGCGCAAAGTCCTGCCGCCCTGCGCGCCTCTGCTCCGCCCGGAGGCCTGGGTTCTGGTGCTGGTGAAGCCCCAGTTCGAGGCCGGCCGCAGCGAAGTCGGCAAGGGCGGCGTGATCCGCGATCCCGCCGTCCGGCAGCGCTGCGTGGACGAAATCCGCGATTTCGGAGCACACAGCCTTGGCTGGACCCCGCAAGGTGTGGTACCGTCTCCGATAAAGGGCCCCAAGGGAAACCAGGAGTTCATCCTGGTCTTCCGGACGCCCGCCGGAATGCACCATAGCGAAGCCAAACCATGACCTACCGACGCCTTGCCATTCTGCTCGCCCTGCCCCTTCTGGCGCCGGCCCAGGAGCCCGCGCCCAAGAAGGCACCAGCTGCGGCACCGTCTGAAGCCGCCCAAAAGGCGGCGCGCGACCGCGCCCGGACCCGCCACCTGCCGAACGGCGACCTGCAGGTCGGCAAGCTGCGTCTGCACCGACGCGAACGGTGCATCTCCTTTCCTGCCGAGTTCGTCGAGAACGTCAGCGTCCTGGAGGCCGTGATCGCCACCCCCGAGGGACGCCTCCACGAAGCCCTCCTGGCCGCCGATGTCAGCCCGCTGCAACTTCAGGCCATGCTCTACCTCCTCGGCTTGGAGAACGGCGCGCGGATCGGCAACAAAAGCGTGCGCCAGGGCGACCTGGTCGACCTGGACGTGGAATGGACCAACGCTGCGGGAGTGAAGGAACGCGAACCCATCGAGTCCTGGATCATCGACAGCCGAGCCAAGGCCCCCATGCAGCGCACCGGCTGGGTCTTCGTCGGCTCCGGCATCAGGGATGGGCATTTCCTCGCCGACATCGAAGGCAACATCTGCATTAACTACTCGGTTGGCTCCACCATCCTCGACACGCCGGACCCCGCCGGAGCCGACGACACCATCTTCGAGCTCAACAACAAGAAGAAACGCCCTCCAAAGACCGCCGATGTGCGGGTCGTGCTCACCCCACGCCCCAAAGTCAAGGCCGGGGAATGAGCACCCTCCGCGTTACGGGGTGTAGGAGTGGAATACTGGAATCTTGGGAGAGGGGAAGCGGGGAGGGGAGGAGCGGAATACTGGAATGATGGGATACTGGAATCTTGGGGGAGGGGAAGCGGGCGAGCCAGACGAATCGGACGAGATAGCGTGACGCGGAGGCCCATTCCATCATTCCCCCATTCCATCATTCCCCTCCCAACGCCTGCGCCAAGGCGGGGCGGACGCCTTCGGCCATGCGCATGAAGCCGAGATCGTTGGGATGGCAGCCATCGACGGTGCAGGCATCGCGATCATTGGTGCCAAAGAGGGTCTCGCCATCGACGAAGTAGACGTGCTGGTCGCCGGCGGCCTTGGCCTGCTCGTAGGTGGTGTGGATGATCTGGCGCCGGGCACGACTCTCGGCCAAGTCCCGGTCGAAGTCGGGACGGCTGACCATGACCACGGGCAGCTCGGGCCGGGCGGCACGGATGGTCTGGAAGAAGGGAGTGTGGGTCTTGGCAAGGTGCTCGATGTTGGGCGCGTTGTGGTCGTAGTCATAGACCATGACGCTCATTGGGATGCGGGCGATGAGACGGGCCATTTCCTGCTCGGCGCGGGCGCTGCCACTGAAACCATAGTTGATCAGATTGGCATCGAACCAGCGGGCGAGGATGTGGGTGTAGGCGTTGCCAGGACGCGAGGCGCAGCCGCCTTGGGTGATGGAGGAGCCGTAGAAGAGAATGGCTTGTCCGACTGCGAAGGGCGTCGGGGCGGTCAGTTCGGCCGTGGGGGAGATGCCCACGCGCAGGGAGCGAACGCCGTTGTAGAGGGGGAAGTTGAGCGTGAATTCGCGCATTTGTCCTGCTTCGCCGGTAAACAGCAGGGCCGAGTATTCCTTGGCCCCGGCACCGGGGATAGCGGTTTTGTAGAAGCACTTGGCGGTGCCTTCGCCGATGTAGAGATCGAAGCCTGAACAGCCACTGCGGGGCATGTGGTTCATGTTTCCTGGCGCACGCAACTCCACCTGTACCGCGATGCACGGGGAATCGCTGCGGAAGCGGACCATGCCGCCGGACGTATGCCAGGCCAGGCCCTGGACGCCCGTGTTCATGGCCGGAATCTCTGCTACGGGGAGGCGGCAAAGCTCACCTTCCTCGGCATGGAACGGGAAGCCGGTCAAACTGAAGGGCGCGCGACTGGCATCCAGAAAGGCCAATTCGTGGCCGTCGATGGATTCCATGCGGAAGTTCGGGTCGATGGTCTCGATGGACATGCTGGTTCTCCTCGGGGTGTCCGCAACGTGAAGGTACCTGGGCCAGTCATCTCGGTGAACTCGTGGGTCGCCCTCAGCCATTCCGGGTCGTCCTTTCTGGCGCGACGACTGGAAGCGGTGGGCTTCGACGGTCACAGTTAGTGCCTCGGATCATGATTTGCCAGCGACTACCGGCAACAGACTGCGTCGAGGAGACGAAAACGATGAGCATTGTGCGCGATCAGTTCTGGATCTGGGGGCAAGAAGCCAACGGGCACAGCTTCTATGCCTTGGGGGGCGCCTCCAAGATGACCGCCGTGGAGGGTGCGTTCTACTTGGGCATCCCCAACTGTTGTCGGGTCGTGATGGCCGACCAGCCCCGTCCGCCCTTCGATCAGGACTCCATCGCGATGGACTCCCTGGACCATGTGGTCTGGTCCGCCGTGGGTTCCGGGGGCTCCAAGAGCAACGACGATGGCTGGGGCGATCTCGACGAGGTGTTGCGCCAAGCCCGATCCCACCCCAATGTCATCGGGGCCGTTCTGGACGACTTCCTGAGCGAACGCCGCCGGGCGATCTTCCCACCGGAACGCGTACGCGAAATGCGCCAGCGCCTACGTACCGAAGCCGGGCGACCCCTGGATCTCTGGGTCGTGCTGTATGAGCACGAATTGGACCAGCCGGTGCAACCGTTCCTGGACGAGTGCGATGGCATCACCTTCTGGGTCTGGCGTTCGGAGAACCTGGCCAAGCTGGAGCAGTATCACAGCCAGGTCCGGGAGATGACCCCCGGCAAACGGCACCTCATGGGAGTCTACCTATTCGACTACGGCAACGACTGCCCCATGCCCCTGGACCGCCTGCAACGCCAGTGCGAACTGGGCCTCAAGTGGCTCCACGAGGGGACGCTGGACGGCATGATCTTCTGCTCCAACTGTTGTGCCGATCTTGGCTTCGACACCGTCACTTGGCTCCGCCAGTGGATCGCCGAAGTCGGCGACGCGCCGCTGTAGGGCGCCCCAAGCACAGTCCCACGAACCCCAGGCCCCCCCCCCCCAAGACGTCCGAGTTCCCATCCGTATACCGTTTCCCTCTATGGAGTTGCGGACGACGACGGAATGAGTTACCTTGGCAGCGTAGCGTATGCAGGGGAACAGCGTGTGCGCAGCCATGCCGATATCCTGACGGTTGTCGGAAGTGTGCGCGTTTATCCCTCGGGCGCTGCCCTCGAGGGTGGCCCTGCCATGGACGAAGGGGGTGGTTTATGCGTGGCTTGCGGTCTCTGGTAAGTCGACTGGGGTGGATCTCGCTCTGTGGATCTCTGGCCTGTGGGGCAGCACCGAGACGGCGGGTGGACGGGAAGGCCCTGCCCGTCAAGAAGGGGCACGGCCTGGTCTTCTCCCCCGATGGGAAGCACCTGGCAGTCGCCCAGGAGGATAGCCTTGTGCTCTATAGCGTTGGCAACCGCCGCGTGATCGCCAAGTCAGCCGATCTGGAGGTCCACCCGGGGCATCCAGACTGGAACGAGAGCATGATCGGTGCGGGGAAGAAGAGCACCTACTGTAGCGATGTGGCGTTCTCACCGGACGGAAGGACCCTCTTCTGGGTGGGGAGTACCATGGATGGCCGTCACCAACCTTGTGCGTGGCGGCTCGGGGAGGCAGTGAAGGCCGCATACCCCAAGTGGCACTTGGATCGCAAGGACAAGCACGGGCGGGACACCATCCACTGCCTGGGGCTCTCCCCCGATGGCGCACTGATCGCGACCGGCGGCGACCCCGTGAAATTCTGGGCATGCAGGAGCGTCGGTGCGATGCGGGCAAAGGACTATGCATACGGATTTATGGCCAAGCACCAACGCGACATACACCAACCCTTGCCTGAACGGATTGTGCAACATGTTGCGTTCTCTCCCAAGGGAGATGCCTTCGCCCAGGCCCAGGGGGACCAAGTCTCTCTCCAGATGGTGCGGGGAGACCGGATCTATGGCCTGGATCTGGGACGGGCGGGAGTGGGGGGCATCATGCGGGCACTCGCGTTTGCGCCAGGTGGGAAACTCCTCGCTGCCGGGGGGGACCCGCCGCGGTCCGCACGCGGTCGCGGGGGCATGGGAGGGAGGAAGCCCCCCCAGGGAAAGGCTGCCCCCAAGCAACCCAAGGGCGCCGTATGGCTGTGGGCCATCCCCCCGCAGGCGCTACGTAAATATCCTGCCGCCCGCGCCTCGTTCTCCGAGGCGATGGCGCGGTCGGCCGACTACAACTTGCGGGTTGTCGAGAACCTGAAGGTGAAGCTTGGCGGCCTGAGGACGACTTCCGTCACCTACGCCAAACTGCCAGAGACGGCTGGTCCGGGCATCGTGTCGGTTTTCGAGCGCACAGCCAAGTTGGAGCGCAAGATCAGCATGCCGGGTGCCTACCAGAAGAACTGGCGGAAGCATAACCGCAAGGTCGTGTGTACGGTGGCCTGTAACCTGCCAGCCGAGCGCCCCATGGCAAAGCTGGAGTTCTCCTCAAGTGTGATGGCGCTGGCCTTCTCGCCGAAGCAGGAAGCCCTGGCCGTGGGCACGGCGGACGGCCTTGTCCACTTGCTCAAGGTCAGCTCCGGGCAAACGGCGATGATCCTCGCAGGGCACAAGGAAGCTATCACCGCCCTCGCCTTCTCCCCGGATGGCAAGACGCTTGCCACGGCATCGGAGAACGATGCCGTGAAACTGTGGTCATTCGGGAAGTGACCCCCGAAGCTCGGCCTCCGGGCCGGGGCACATGCACGATGGCCGGGTTCAACGACCCAGACTGAGGGTCCGCACCTGCCTGGACTACTCGGCCTGAGTCCGGACCGCGCCATCCTTCCCGTGCCTAGCGACGGCAACGCGTCCGGCGAGGGCACGTCCGGCGAGCGCGACCTTGCCAGGAGTGCCCCGGCGCGAGACGAAGATCTCGTCCCTGCCCTTGGCGTGGGTGATGGTCAGAACAGTGCCGGCGGCGGTCTCGCGGGTGGCGATGGCCACTTCGGGCACGGTCCCTCGGTAGGGGGTGAGGACCCAGGCGAGGGTGGTGGGGCAGTCGGTCTGTAGCTGGTAGTCGAGGACGGGGATGGGGGTCTTGCGGCTGGCGGGGGAGAAGCCGAGGGGGGGATCGTGGCGGCCGGTGACGATCTCCAGTTTGAGGCCAGTGACGGGGGCGGGGGTGACGAGGAGATTGGCGGTGTCCGGATCGGTGCCGTGGGCGGCGAGGGAACCGGGGAGCTGGGCGGCGGCTTTGGCCTTGAGATTCCAGAGGATGTCCAGCTTGTGGTTGCCGGTGCCATGGAGGCGGTCGAGGACGATCCAGTAGTCGTTGCGCAGGAAGACGACGGTACGCTGGTGCTGAACTTCGTTCTCCCGCTTGGGGCCATAGCCGTTGTCGTAGACACCGTCGGCGGCGTCGAAGAGGTCGTTGTGGAGCCAGAGGTCGTCGAGGGGCTGGTCGGTGGTGTAGGTGTCTCGGAGGCCCCCGCGTTTCTGGCCCTGGCCATCGACGAGGATGGTGTTGTGCGCCCAGGTGCCGAGGACGTAACGGCGGTAGGTGCTGCGGTCGTAGCGGTAGGTTCCGGCTTCGGTGAGCAGCTCGCGGCCAAGGGCGTGGATGAAGAGCGAGAGCTTGTCTTCGTGCTGGTGGCCGATGCCGTAGGGGCCGGATTCGAAGAGGGCGTAGTGGGCGTCTGGTCCCCAGTCGGAGCGCATGACGTATTGGCCGGCGTAGGGCATGGCGATGGAGGTGAAGGCGGGCTTGGTGCCCTGGCGGCCCTGGGTGGCGCCCCAGAGGAAGTCTTCCTGACCGAAGAGGTCGTAGCCTTCCTGGAGCAGGCTGCGGACGCGGGTGCGGCCAGCGTCGTTGAGGGGGGGCAGGAGGCCTTCGGGGTCCATGGTTTTCAGGTTGTAGTTGTACATGCGCTGAAGGCTGGCGAGGTAGGCCTTGGGCAGAGGCGTGTTGTTCATGGCGGCAAACTGGTAGAGGCCCACGAAGTTGCGCAGGGAGACCTGGTGGTAGCCGGTGGTCAGCTCCTTCTGCGCGCCATCGGGGTAGACCTGCCGCTCCAGCTCGAGGGCGAGGCGGTCGCTGGCGGTCTCGAGCCAGACGGGGGCTTGCTTGCACTCGGGCAGGAGGACGCCGAGGTGACCGAGGCCGTTGCACTCCATGGTGACCCAGTTGCCACCGTGGTCGGGGTACTCGACGGTGATGCGCATGAGGTGGCGGGCCTGCTCGATCCAGGCTTTGAGGAAGACCACGAGGTCGTCGGGTTGCAGCGACGGGGAGCCGAGGAAGTACATGAGGGAGTCGGGCCAGGTGGTGGAGGTGCGGATGCCAGCTTCGATGGTGCGCCAGGTGAGCGAGCGATTGCCGGTGGTGAAGCGGGGGTAGGGATTGTCCTCCACCCAATCGCGCATCTGGGCGATCCATTCGCGGGCGTACTTCTCGTCGCCGGTCTGCCAGTAGGCATCGCCGAGAGTGCGCCAGTGGCGGAAGCGGTTGAGGCCATAGGTCCATTCGCGGGTGAAGGCGGGGTTGGTGGGCTCCAGGTTGTTGCTCTTCCAGTCGATGTCCTCGCCGAGGAAATGGCCGCCGTAGATGTGCTTGATGAGTTGGTCTGCCTTGTCGACACCACGGACATCGGAGTCGGCGAGGAGAGTGATGCGGTCGCCGGTGGCCTTGGCGGAGTAGACGCGGAAGCGGAGGGCGCGGTAGGGGCGCCAGTCCATGGGCATGCCCACGGCACCCACGTCGGGTTTCTGCGAGGGCGTCCAGGCAGCCGACGCCTCGCCGGAGGAGCCGTCGATAGTGGTGGCGGAGAAGTCGGGCCAGCGGGCGAAATCGGCTTCGGTCTCGAACCCGCCGAGGATGAGGGGCGGGTGGCCCTCGAAGCGCATGTCGTCAAAGACCAGACGGGTGTCGGGTTTGGGTGTGCGGTGTCCGTAGGTGGAGCTGAAGCGGAGGGAGGTGATGTAGTGCCAGCCTTGGGGTTCGCGGGAGGCGGACCACTTGGCGAAGGGGAAGACGAATTCCTGCCAGCCAACCCAATCGACGGTGAAGCCTGTGCCGAAGTAGTCCCAGCCATCGGAGCCGGGTTTGAGGGGGGGGAGATTGGTGGGGCGCTCACGCCAATCGAAGTGCCATTTGGGGGTCTTCCGGGCGCGGAAGTGCCGGAGGAGGGCCGCTTTGGCGGCGGGCAGATCCTTGGCGATGACGGCGGTACGGACGGCGGCGAGCTCGGGGCGTTCGAGGTCCAGCTCGGCGAAGAACTCGGGATCGGTCATCAGGGGGCCGGGGCGCGGGGGATCGTGGATCAGGCGCAGGTCGTCGATGTGGAGATCGGTCTCTGGTTTGGGGGTGTTGCCCCAGCCGGTGGCGGTGAAGGAGATGCCATCGACCTGGTCCCAACCGCGCGGGGCTCGCGCGCCGCCTTGCTGATAGCCGATGGGGAAGGAGAACTGCCGCCAGCCGGTGAAGTTGAGGGTGAGGGCGTGGCCCCAGTAGTCCATTCCGTCGGTGGCTTCGTTCTCGCTATGGATGAGGAGCATGCAGCGGGTCTTGCTGGCCTTGGCGTTGTGCACCCAGAAGCGGAGCACGTGGTAGCCGGACCAGTCGTGGGGCAGATCATTCAGACGGAGACCGCTGGTCTGCGGGTGGTTGCGCCAGCGCACGCTGGCTTCGCCGACCTTGGACAGCTGCGTGGACAACTCAATCCCCCCGATGCCCGTGGTGTCCTCGCAGTCCCAGAGCAACAGGTCCGGCTTGGGGGCCGCGAACAGGCAGAAAGAGAGGGTGAGAAGAGCAAGGGACAGACGCATGGGCAGGCTCCACGGGCACGGTCGGTTTACGGATCGGTTGTCCCCGACTATAGTCGCGGTGAAGCGCTCCTGCCTCTTCCATTCCTGACTCGGAGAGTCCGATCATGTCAGTGCCAAGCGTGGTTGTCTGTCTTGCCCCCGGCTTCGAGGAGATCGAGGCCGTCACGATCATCGATGTGTTACGCCGGGGCGGCGTGGCGGTGACCACGGCCGGCACTAAGGATGAGGAGTGGGTGATGGGCGCCCACGACATCCCCATGCGTGCCGATGCTTGCCTGGCGGACCTTTCGCCAGCCGACTTCACCATGGCTGTGCTGCCCGGCGGCATGCCTGGCTCGGCAAACTTGCGGGACAGCGAGCGGGTGCGAAGCCTGGTTCGCGCGGTCTGGGAGCAGGGCGGGTATGCAGGCGCGATCTGCGCGGCCCCGATCGCGCTCCACGCGGCGGGCCTCTTGCAGGGCCGCCGGGCAACCAGCTATCCCTCCTTCGCGGACCAGCTCGCCGGGGCAATCTACTGCGAGGACGAGGTGGTCTGCGACGAGCGCATCGTGACCAGTCGCGGACCGGGCACAGCTCTCGCCTTCTCCTTCCGGCTACTGGAGGAACTGGGGCTGGCAGAAGCCGCAGACCAGTTGCGCCAAGGGATGCTGGCCGAGTAGGAGCGGGAGAAAGAGGAACGCCCGCGCAGGCATACCTGTGCGGGCGTTTCGGAAAACAGGGACGTCTTCGGTCAACTCCTACCGACCGTGGAGGTTGTCGTCGGTCGCCCGCGCCCTGGGGTAACTATCGACATGGCCGTCGAAGAACAGGGAGTTGAACCTGTCGTTATGCCGTGAAGTGGGGTTCGGACCGCATGTG
Source organism: Victivallales bacterium (assembly GCA_018648945.1). The sequence continues at coordinate 449 of JABGQJ010000008.1, read as the reverse complement.
CGGCCGTCGGATGCGGGCCAGGGATGCTTGATAATCGGCCAACCGGTCGTGCTGCCTTCGGCAATGGCCATGGTCGAGGCGGGTTTCTTGATCTGCGACTCCGTCTTCTTCCACGTGTCGCAGGTGATGGCGTAGCTTCCTTTCCAGGCGCTGACGCCGGAGGGAAGGTTCCAGGAGTTGTAGGCGCCGCCGTCCGGCTTCCCGTCCGACGCGCTCGGGCACTTGTAGACGTTCACGTCGCCGACGTAGGGGTACAACATGTACATCCAGCAGCGACGACCGCCGGAGGGCGGCATGTGGTAGGCGCTACAGCGGCCCGGATACCGGTCATTGTCCTGCGAATACATGTTCAGGGCGATGCCGAACTGCTTCAGATTCCCCGTGCAGTTGATCGCGCGCGCCTTCTCCCGAGCCTGCGCCAAAGCGGGCAACAACATGCTCGCCAGGAT
>JABGQJ010000799.1 GCA_018648945.1 Victivallales bacterium | reverse complement strand
CAACTCGCGCTCTGCGCCATTCCCGCCGAAGTGTTCTCGGAAACAGGTCTGGCGATCCGGGCCGGCAGCCCGTTCGAGCTGACCGCCATCATGTCCCTGGCCAATGGCTACCATGGCTACCTGCCAACGCCTGAGCAACACGCCCTGGGTGGATACGAGACCTGGCCCGCCCGCTCAAGCTGTCTGGAAGAGAACGCCGAAACGAAGATCCGGGCCGAGGTGATGTGCCTACTGGCTTCTCTGAAGGCTCCGGGGAACGGACTCGGCTAGGTGCCAAGGGGGCGCCTTTCACGCCAGTGTCTTGCCGCATATCGTCAGGGCCACACGATCGAAACTCGGTGGCAAGTTCCGCGCGGAATCCTCCGGACGGACCCGGCGGCTAGCCTTGGATTCCTCGAAATGCAGTGTACGATTCATGGCATCAAGGACTGAAAGTGCCTCGGAGTGTATCCTGGCAGACTAGCCGGTCAAGTAGTCTTCGAGCTTTCTTCCTTCTCTTTCGTGCCATCGGCCGACCTTTCCATGGGGTGCTGAGAGTGTGCCGCCGGATTCCCGCACACGCAACAGCGAATAGCGCGTTTAAATCTTCGGCGCAGTGCGTTACGTAAATTATGCGACACTTGGGATACCAGAAAAATGGGTTGCCACTTGGGCGCGGGTTTTGTATCATGGCTGTGCTCTGTGCTGGTGGCCGGACTGCTGGTTGGGCCAGGAGCGGCAGCGGCTGAGCCCCCCCCAAAAGCTGGCAGATCGGTTTGGCCCGGGCGAAGATCACGCCTGAATCACCGATCCGTCTGGACGGGTATGCGAGCCGCCAGACGCCATCAACGGGGGTGATACATGACCTTCACGCCAAAGCTCTTGCCCTGCAGGACCGGGATGGCCGGCGCGCTGTTCTGATTACTGCGGATGTGCTCGGCTTTTCTGCCCGGGTCTCACGTGAGCTTTGGCGGCGGATCAGCGCCCGGACCGGGCTGACCAGGCGCCAAATCCTGCTCAATTCCGCGCATGTCCACACCGGACCGACCATCTGGTTGCTTGAAGACGGTCGCCCCCCCTCCAATGAAGAAATCGCCACGTTCGTTCGCTACACCGACGTCTTGTGCGATCGTCTGGCGGAACTTGCCGCTGCTGCCCTTGCAGACCTGCGACCAGCGCGTCTCGCGTGGGGAACTGGCGAAATCCACTTTGCGGTTAATCGACGAGAGGCAGGACCGGGCGGTGTCCGCATGGGTGCAAACCGGAACGGCTACGTGGACCGCAGCGTTCCCGTACTGCGGGTTGGCGCTTCCAGCGGAGGCCTCAGGGCTCTGGTCTTTGGCTGCGCCTGCCACAACACAACGCTGCTGCCGGAACACACCAAGATCTGCGGCGACTACGCCGGCTTCGCTCAAGCGGAACTCGAACGGACCCATCCCGGAGCACAGGCCATGTTCCTCATCGGTTGTGCTGGTTCGACCAATCCGCACCCGCGCGGCACGGTTGATCTGGCCCGGCAGCATGGGCAAGCGCTGGCCACCGAAGTGTCGCGCGTGCTGTTGGGGAAACTGCAGACGGTCACCGGATCACTGCGCACCGAACTCGCCTGGGTCGATCTGCCCCTAGCACCAACCCCGCCACACGAAGAACTTCAGAAGCGGGCCCAAGGCAAAGGGTCTTTGGCTACGCTCGCGCGGAAAACTCTGGCCGCTGTGGCTGTCGGCCGCGAGCTTCCCCGCAAGTACTCAATGCCGATTGCAGTTTGGCAGTTTGGCCGCGATTTGACCTTGGTTGGGCTTTCCGGTGAAGTGGTCGCCGAGTTCGTCCCCCTGCTGCAAGCTGCCTTGGGCCCCAAACCGCTTTGGCTGGCAGGCTACTGCAATGAGGATTTCGGCTACTTGCCAACCGCTGCTATGCTGCGTGAAGGCGGCTACGAGACACGTGGACTCTTCCACGAAATTGGCACCTTTGCTCCGGCCGCTGAGCGTAAAGTCGTCCAGGCGGTGCGCAATCTGGCTCGGCAAGCCGGTCGGCCGGAGGTCAACGGCGGCAAGCCGGGACAGTGAGCCGGGCCGCCCGCATCCCCTCTACAACCTGCCCCTCAGCCAAGTGCTACAAGGCCGAAAAGAGAAAACTATGGCACTACTGACTTCTGTGTGGCACCGTGCTTGGCTTCCTGGCCGTGAGTCCTGTTCTGAGAAGCCCACCACCCGGGTCGGCGCAGCCGTGCTGGGGGCCTTCTGAGCAGGGGGAACGGCTTTGCCGACCGGCAGGGAGGCGACGGGCGACCTGCATGCGGGCGATGGCGCTGCCGATCACAATGCCGTTCAGCACGTCCGCGGATGCCGAGATACGCGCATGGGGGATCGCCTGCTCGCCGCACTTCGGGTCGAATGCGGCCCGGATCTCCGGTGTGTAGGGCAACTGCAACATGGAGCCGTCCAGGCCGACTATGCGACAGCCCCTCCAGACTCCCAAATGCCCGCCGAAGCGCTGTGCCGACAACTCGAGCACGAGCGAGTTCAGTTCCACGAAGGCCGTGGGTTCGAGCTTTCTCCGAGCATGCGGGAAGGCTGAACTGTCCGGCTGCTCAACCATGTCGAACTCGTCTCCGTCCAGGCGCTTGAGCACATGGATCATCTCGTCGGCATAGGTGGTCTGCATGTTGCCGCATATCGTCAGGACCACGCGGTCGGAAGTCAGTGGCGAGTGCCGCCTGAGATCCTCAGGACGGACCCGGCGCCTGGCCGTGAAATCCTCGGAATGCAGGTCGGCCTTCTGGCACAACGGACTGAGATGCAGTAAGATTCGGGTTCGCAGTAGATTTGCGTGAGTAATCCAGGCCGGCCTCCCCAAAGGTGACATATACATGCAGGAGACGAGAGATCAGAGCCAGCAGTGCACGCGACGATTCGGTTCCAGGTGCGCCCCCACGGTACGGGCTTGGCTGTTCGTCCTCGCCTTGGTTCCGCTCGGACGAGGCGTGGAAACGGCGCGCGCGCCCTACCCGGACGACGCGCTCACCCCCATATATCGAGCTGCCGCAGAGCACATCCTCAACGCAACTGAGGATGCCCGAGGCAACTGCATCGTGTTCGGCGCGGGGACCGGTCGCCTCGCGTGGCGACTGGCGGAGAGCCAGCGATTCCGCGTCCTGGGGGTGGAGGAGAATTCCGAGGCCGTGATGGCGGGGCGTAAGGCACTGCACGCAGCCGACCTCTACGGGACCCAGATCACACTGCAGGCGGGAACGCTCACCAATCTGCGCTACCGAGACTACGCCGCAGCCGTGGTGGTATCGGATGCGATCATCACTGATGGACGATGCCCGGGGTCGGCGGCCGAGATGTTCCGCATGGTCCGGCCCGATGGCGGCATCGCCCTGATCGGCCAACCGCCGAATTGCCCAAAGCGGCTGCCGCGCAAGCATCTGGAATCGTGGCTGCGCGACGGCGGCTTGACATACCAGATCACGGACGATGCGCGGGGCATCTGGGCTCGCGTCGAGCGTGGTCCCCTGCCGGGAGCGGGA
>JABGQJ010000798.1 GCA_018648945.1 Victivallales bacterium | reverse complement strand
GGAACGGGCGCCCCACGTTGCCGTCGGGACGCCCAGGTCACAACCACTAGTCAGTTGCTTACTCGACGAACTGCTTGATGAGGAGGACGGCGTTGTGCCCACCGAAACCCAGGGAGGTGGAGATGGCGGCCCGCACCGGAGTCTCGCGACCCACCTGCGGGATGCAATCCAGGTCGCAATCCTCGCCGGGAGTCTCAAGGTTCAGCGTGGGAGGAACGAAGCTGTCGGTAATGCTCTTGACGCAGACGATCGCTTCGATTCCGCCAGCCCCGCCGATGCAGTGGCCGGTCATGGATTTGGTGGAGGAGACCATCAACCGGTCGGCCTCCGCACCGAAGGCCAGGCGGATCGCCTTGCACTCGGTGGGATCGTTGATGGCGGTGGAGGTGCCGTGGGCGTTCACGTAGTCCACGTCGCCAGGTTGCATTCCGGCGTCCGCCAGCGCCAGCCCGATCGCGCGAGCTGCGCCCGACCCGTCCGCCTGCGGCGCAGTCAGATGGTAGGCATCGCCGGTGGCGCCATAGCCAGCAACTTCGGCATAGATCGCCGCGCCGCGCGCCTTGGCGTGCCCGTAGGATTCCAGAATCAGGATGCCCGCGCCCTCGCCCATCACGAAGCCGTCACGGTCCTTGTCAAAGGGGCGGCTGGCCTTCTCGGGACAGTCGTTGTAGTGCGTACTGAGGGCCTTGAGCGCGCAGAAGCCCCCCATGGCATACTCGGTGACCGCCGATTCGCAACCGCCAGTGACGACCACGTCCAGCCGCCCCGAGCGAATCGCGTCCAGCGCCACGCCGGTGGCATCGGTGCCAGAGGCACAAGCAGTCACCACGGTATGGATGCGCCCGCGGATGCCCAACATCATGGAGATGTTGCCAGCGGCCTCGTTCACGATCATCTTGGGAATGGTCATGGCGGGAATCCGGCGCGGACCGGCAGTGACCAGTCTCACGTGGGCTGCGCAATCCACCTCGTTGCCGCCGATCCCGTTGCCGATGATCACGCCAGTGCGATCCAGATCGCACGCGTCGGCCAGTTTCGCATCGGCCCACGCCTGAGAGGCACCGGCCACGGCAAAATGGCTGAAACGGGCCATCCGCTTGGCTGTCTTCGGAGGCATATAGTCGATCGGCTCGAAGCCCTTGACTTCGGCGGCCACCTGGGAATTGAGCCGAGAGGCATCGAACAGGGTGACAGGACCCAGTCCAGAACGCCCTGCGCACAGACCGGCCCAGAGCTCGTCAACCGTATTGCCAACCGGGGTGACGGCGCCAAGGCCGGTCACCACTACTCGCTTCTGCATGGTCATATTCTCCATCTCCTGCGCTCGCACACGTTCTCACCAACGGAACAGATTGCCGCCGCTGAGCAGTCCAGCGCCAAATGCTACGGTCAATACCAGATCGCCTTCCTTGAGAAGCCCTTCCTCATTCATATGGTCGAGGGCCAAGGGGATCGACGCGGACGAGGTGTTCGCCACATCCTGGACGTTCAGATAGAAACGCTCACGGGGGACATCCAGCCGCCTGGCAGCGGCATCGATAATGCGGAAGTTGGCCTGATGGGCCACAATGTGGGTCAGATCGCTCATCTCGAATCCGTAGCGAGCCACCAGTTCCGACGCGATCCGGGGCAGCGCGCGGACCGCGAAGTTGAAGACAGGGCGCCCCTGCATCTGCACCGTTCCGGGACGCACCAGCTGGCCGTCCTCCTCGGTCCAGGCGCCGCCGCTTCGCACGAGCATGTCGGCGCCACTGCCATCCGAGCACAGAACCGAGCCGTAGAAGCGGTGCCCTTTTGCCTCGCACGCCTCCAGAACCACCGCCCCTGCCGCATCCCCGAAGAGGATGCACGTATTGCGGTCGGTCCAGTCCACGATGCTGCTCATGCGTTCGGAGCCGATGACCAGAACGGGGCGACCATCGCACTGGATCAGGCCGCGAGCGACCTCCAGCCCGTACACGAAACCGGAGCAGGCGGCAATCATGTCGAACGCGCCCGCGTTCACCGCGCCCAACCCATGCTGAATGTCGCAAGCCGTCGCCGGCATATCGCCGTGGTCGGGCGTCGAAGTGGCCAGGATGACCATCCCGATATCCTCGGGCTTCACCCCAGCATCGGCCATGGCGCGGTTGGCCGCAGCAATGGCCATGTCGGACGTCGTCTCTCCCGGAGCGGCCAAGTGACGAGTGGAAATGCCCGTGTGGGAGACAATCCACTCATCGGACGTGTCGAGCCCCTTGGACAAGTCGTCGTTGCTCACGATTCGTTCGGGGAGATACGAACCCACCCCAGTGATGCGAACCTGTTTCATTTGGATCTATTCTCCTGGAAGCCTAAGACTCCCGAATATAGCAGTTTTCTGAAGTCCGTCACTATAGCTTCCTCGCCATCGTCGGCAACTGCAATGTGTCCCGTCCGCTGGCGTTTGCCAGCCCGGCCCCACTCTCTGTTGCGAACTGGCTGGGGCCATGTATGTTCGTCACCTTGGGTCGCAGGACGACGGATACCGAACCTCAGAACGAATTGACGCCTGGTATGAGTATTGTGGTTGACCATGAGCGCAGGCGACGGGACATCCTAGACCGTTCCATCGCGCTGTTCGGAGAAAGTGGGTACGACGGAGTAAGCTACCGCCGCATCGCGGAGCGTTGCGGCCTGGCCCGGACCACGATCTACAAGTACTTCAAGAGCAAGCGGGACATCTTCGACGCCGGGGTTCTGCAGGTGACGCAGGAGATGGCCGAGAGCTACCTGCGGGTCATGGCCCGGACCAGGGCCAGCGCCGAGAGCCGTCTGCGCGAACTGATGGTGGCCGTGCTGGACACCACCATGGAACAGCGAATCCTGCTCCATGTGGGCCTCGACTACCTGCTTAGTCGACGGCGGGCAGGGGCGGATGTGTCACGTCGTCTCCGGCGCCACACAGTCGGCATCAAGCGCATGCTCGACAGCGTGCTTGTCGAAGGAATCCAGAACGGCGAGTTCCCGGGTGCCGAACGCGGGACCTCCATGCACCTCCTATATGCCATTCTGGAGGCCGCCGTGCTCCGTCTGACAGTCGAGGGCAAAGTGAATCGCGAGGCCCTGGTCGCCATGGTCGACCAGGCAATTCGCGGCTTCAGACAGCAACCAGTCGCGGATCCGGCGGTCGGATAGACGTAGGACAACCCCAAGGAAGGCGTGCCCCATGGAAGCTTTGAAGAACATCCTGCTCATCTTCGCTGCCCTCTTTCTTCTCAAGTCCATCTGGTTGCTGCTCTGGCCAGCAGGAGTCAAGTCCACGGTGGACTGGTGGTCGAAGATGCCAGCTGCAGCCTCGCGCCTCTTCGGGTACGGTGCCATGGTCGCCGGCCTGATCCTGATTGGCATGGCGATCGCGGAGATGGGCAAGCCGGTGGTGGCCGCCACCACGCTTCTGGGCACAATCGGCGTGGTCCTCGGCATGTTCTACCAATGGCCCGCCGTGCTCGGAGCCCTGAACAAGCCCTTCGGCTCAGAGGGGAAGGACTGGG
>JABGQJ010000797.1 GCA_018648945.1 Victivallales bacterium | reverse complement strand
CCTCCCGTGAAACGGCGGTGAATGGGTAGAAGGACACGGGGTGGCCGCTGATTGCCGCCGTGTTGGTGTAGGTGCTGTCTGCCACAACCAGCTTGTCCTCGCGCCAGTTGCGGTGCCATTCCCAGCCGGTCAGGGCGAGAGGCAGGTCGAAGCGGAGTACTATTGCACGTGGGCGGGGCGGGACCGAGGTGTCGCGCAACGCCGTCTCCACCCGGATGCTCTTGCCTTCCGTTCGCAGGTCCGCCCGCAAAATGAGCGCGTCGGCGGAGCTGGCCAGGTCCAGTTGCAGGCCATTCGGCGTCCGCCGGAGGGTTCGGCGGTCGAACACGACCCTGCGGCGCAGAGTGCCGCCGAGCTGGGTGACGGTCACATCGTCCACATCCGCGTGGGTGCCGCGCCATAGGCAGAAGGCAGGGAGAATGGCGTGGGCACCCTCCGGCACTCGGTAATGGAGGGTCAGCTTCTCCCATGCGTTCTCCTTGGCTGGAGCGATGACATTCCGGTAGTGGGTGAAGCTGTAGATGGAGTAGGCCCAGGACTTTGGTGCCGGAGACTGGCTGGTGATGTCCTTCCCTTGCTTGCCGAAGACGCGGATGTAGATGATGAAGTTGCTCTGGGCATCTGGGACTCGCCCCCGCCAGGAGATGTCGCAGAGCGTGCCCGGCTTCAGGGCGATGGGCTTGGCTGGGCCGAAGCCATGGCCGAAACGGGCCGTTGCGCCCACTCGGAGAAAGGTGTTGCCCTCTTCCTCGACGGGTGCCACAGCAACCGCCTTGCCGGGATTGGCGTAGGCCACGGGCGCCCACGGCTTCGCTTCAGCCCCAAAGCCGTTGCGGTAGATGACGGCGTTCTGCACGGTCGGATCGCGTTTGACCTCCATGCACGAGAACCCGCCGGGACCGGCCAGGTCCAGAGCCTTGCCGTCCAGTATGGCTCGGGACACCGTGGTGTCCGGTGCAAAGGATAGGGATAGGGCCCCGCCACCGACGGTCGCTTCCTGACCGATTCCCAGGCCCGCAACCCCCAACAGGAGTCCAAGAAGGAGGAGGACGGCGTTCATCGAGCGATGGGGTAGCATAGGCTTCATCTCGGGGGCGGGCGATCGGGTGTAGCGGACCGAACCAGCGGTGGTGGTCATGCACCCAAACTACGCCCCGTGGGCGGCAATGCAACGCTCATCCTTGTGGGGATGGCTTGAGCTATTGCCCCTTGCGTGTCACGTTGCGAGTCCAATCATAGGAGTACCGATATGAACCGCCTCGCGTTTGCCCTCCTCGTCCTTGGTCACGTCGCCCTGGCCGCCCCCGTGCCGTTGGTGTTGCTGGACGAGGCGGAGTCCATCGCGGACTGGAGAGGGCTGAAGGCGGTGGCGGAGCCAGCCCGAGCCGGCAAGGTCGTGGCGCGGTGGGACGGCGCGGGAACGGGAGCGACCGCGACCATGGAGCCAGCTCCAGCAGACTGGAGCAAGCACAATCTGCTGTGCGTTGACCTGCATGCGGCGGGGGCGAAAGGGGCAACGTTCATTCTCAATGCCGTGAGCGACCCCGAGGCAGGCAAGAGGGCCAACTACTTCATCTACCAGTTGACCGTGGATTGGGACGGCTGGCGCGAGGTGCGGATTCCATTTTCCCGCTTCGGTCGGGCGCGCCAACCGGAAGGCTGGCAGGCCATTGATTCCTTTACGTTCCACTCGCGCGGTTGGGGTATTGAACCGAAGAAGGGAGCGGTGCTGCACATGGACAACATGCGTCTGGAGTTCTCTGAGAAGGTGGCAAAGCGCGCGGTCGCCCCGCCGACCCGGCATCCGCACCCGAAGCTCACGCCTTGGGCAGGGGAGTTGCGTTTTCCTGAGTTCCCTTGGAACGAGGTCTTCGCCTTTGCCGAGGAGGATGAGAAGGCGAAGCGGGCGTTGGCGGACATCGTCAAACGGGCCGAGAGCTACAGCAAGCTGCCCGTCGCGACCCGCAAGTTCAAGCTTGAGGACATCCCCGAGAAGCAGCGCGATGGCCGCTACAAGTACGCTGGCGGCAATAGCGAGGTCTTTGCCCTGGCGATGCATGACTGCACGAATGGCGGCATGCTGATTCGGCATATGGTGCCACTGGCCTTGGCCGCGCGCCTGACCGAGAAGCCGGAGTATGTGGCCTGGGTCAATCGGCAGTTGGCCGAAGTCGCGACCTGGAGCCCCCTGCAGCGCCCCGGCTGGACCCAGTACAATCCCAACGCCACGCTGGCCCCAGGTGGGGACGGCAACTGGCTGGCCACAGGCTACAGCATGAAGGCCATCGTCCACACGTTGCTGCTCATGGGCGACCGGGTGCCTGCTGAACTGCAGGCCACGTTCCGCGCGTTGCTCCAGAAAGAGATCGACAGCATCCGCGATGACTGGACCAGCAGGCGCCCCTGGTTCGTGCGCTCGGACTATCCCGCGACCAACCAATGGGTTTTGCCCAACATGGCCCTGGTCTACGCCTGCCTGTATCTGGGCGACGAACGCAACCGTGCCGCCTACGAGGCGGGCGTCCACAATCTGGCGCGGACCTGTCTGGCCCAGGGTGAGGATGGCAGTTGGAGCGAGGGCCTGGGATATGGTACCATGAGTGCCGAGTACCTCTTCTGGGCGGCCTGGGCACTGCACCGCAATGGTGACGACCGGCTGCTGGACTACGGGTTCGCCCGCAACTTCAACGATTGGCTGATCCACATGGCCATGCCGGGCGGGTACTGCGTGAACGCCTTCGACTGCGGGCGCTACCAGATGGGCAGCAGGCCGCATGACTCGTTCCTGCTCAGTGCCCTGCTGGTGGGCCGTCCCGACGCCTACTGGGCTGGAGAGAATCTGTTCCGCCAAGTGCCGTCGAGCTTCTCTGGGCTGCTCTTCCGCTACTTCAGCAGTGCCCGTGAGAAGGTGGTGGCCGAACCGAAGACCTTCGCCTTCTTCCCCCATCAGCAGGTGCTGACCTGGCGGTCGAACTGGAACCGAAACTACGGCATGGGCCTCTGGATTCGGGGTGGTTCGCTCCGTGATTCCCACTGCCATCGCGACAATGGGCACCTTTCGGTCTACAACGGTACCACACCGGTGCTTATCGAAGCGGGCACGCCAAGCTATGCGGATCGCGATCTGCCCGTCAAGTACTCCCCCGCTGCCGGGCACAATATGCTGCAACCCGCGGCCGCCAAGGAGAGCAACAACCGGGGACGGCACACCCCGCTGACTGTGAAGCGGCTGGACGAGGTCGGAGGCGAGGTGAGCATCGATGGCACCAATGCCCTGCCTGGCGTGGACGAGTGGATTCGGACTATCACCTGGGAGCGGGCCGGTCGGGTGGCATTGGACGATTCAGTCACGCTGGACCACGAGGTCGCGGCTGGGTCGGAACTCTTCCGCTTCCACACCGGTAGCCCGAAGCCCGTGGCGATCACGGGCGCGGGCCGCGAATGGACTGTGCGCTGGGGCGGTGCAACGTTGGCACTTGTGGGAGACCGCGAACTCCAGGTGGACCAGACCCCCTGGCCCGACCGCTC
>JABGQJ010000796.1 GCA_018648945.1 Victivallales bacterium | reverse complement strand
AGCACCTTCGTCACGTTCTCGTACTCCGCCACCGATCCCCGATTTGTCAGATCGCCAGGCATGAGCACGAATGCCGGGGCCATCTGGTTCACTTGCTCGACCGTGTGCTTCAGCCCCTCCAGCGGATCGTCCGCCGGTTTCTGGGTATCCGAGACCACCGCATAGAACAACGGCGGCGGCACTGGCTGGGCAGAACAAGCGGCGGCGAGCAGGGCACTGAGCAAGAACACGGTTCGCATGGCAATCCCTCGACTGGCTATACGGAATGAACGAACACCCGACTATACCCCATCCCCTGCTCGTGCCAACGGCGCTGGGGAAAGTGGGGCGCCGTTGAGCCGTGTCCTGGCAGGTGTTCCCGATGTTCCCAACAACACTGTTGCCAACAGAATTACTGGCAGGCCCGCACTCGGCCCGGTTCGGCTCTACAAACACCCGGTCTGGAGCCAAGTTCCAGCCATTGAACTGAGCGGAGGAAGTGAGTAGGGTGGGTGGACTGTTGCCACTAAGGAAAACGATGCGATGGTGCATGTGATTCGATATTCTGTTCTGGCGGTACTGGGCTTGGTGTTTGCCTTGGGGGCTACGGATTTGAGGACGGATGTCTGCGTGGTGGGTGGCGGGAGTGGGGGCATCGGGGCGGCGTTGGCGGCGGCGCGCGAGGGGGCGAATGTGGTGTTGGTGGAGAAACTGCCGGTGCTTGGCGGCACGAGCGCGGCGGGTTTTGTCTCGCTGCTCAGTGGGCCCGGGGATGCCTTTGCGCGGGAGATCTACCTGGAACTGAAGAGGCAGGGACAAGCGGGAGTGACACGACGGTTCGGCAAGGTGCCGTTCCATTGCTGGAGCATCGACCCGAAGCTGACTTATGACTCGACCCTCATGTTCCGCGGCAACCGCTTGGCCTTCGATCCGGCCACCTACTCCGCGACGGTCCTTGGCATGCTGAAGAAGGAGGGCGTGCAGGTCTTGCTGAACACGACGTTCACGGAGGCAGGTACGGCAGGGAAGCGGGTGCAATCGATTCAGGCTGTTGCCAAGGATGGCACAGAGTACCGGATCGAGGCGAAGGTGTTCGTCGATGCCACCGGCGATGTGTATCTGTGCCGGGCGGCGGGGTGTGAGACGGCGATTGGCCCGGGGCTCAACGGGGTGACCCTCTGTTATCGCGTGCGGAAAGGCGGCGAGGAACACCCAGATGTCCCGACGGCAAGGCCCATCCGACGCAGCTCCTGCAATCACCAACTGCCGAATGGTGATCGTCTGATCAACATGTTGCCCACGATGGATGGCGACGAGTTTCTGAAGCTCGGCTACGAGAAAGCGCTGAAGACGTGTCGCACGAGGATCCTGCGTCACTGGGCCTTCCTGAGCAACGGGCCAGGGGAATGGCGGGACTACCGGTTCGTTGAGGCCGCGCCCATTCTCGGCATCCGCGAAGGGTACCGCATCGTCGGGGAGTACGTGCTGGCCAGCAAGGATCTCCAGCAGGGAATTCTGGAGCAGGGGCATCCGGACATGATTGCGCTGGCATCCCATGCCGTGGATGTGCACGGAGCCAATCGCAAGAAGGTCAAACATCTCAAGGTCAAGCCCTACGGCATTCCCTATCGCTGCCTGATTCCCAAGGGCTGGGACAATCTCCTCGTTGCCTGTCGCGGCGCGAGTTTCGACCGGGTCGCTGCTTCCAGCGTTCGCCTGTCACGCACAATGTTGTGGCTGGGCCACGCCGCTGGCGTCGGCGCGGCCCTCGCTGCCAAGGAAGACATGGCAGTCGGCGAAGTCGATGCTGCCAAGATCAGGCAACGCACTGGCATGGACGCCGAATCCGTCCGCAAGCTCATTGCGCGGGAACGCCACAGGTAGCGTTCCCGCGCGCGTCGGCTCAGTCCTTCTTGGGGGGGAAGTAGGATTCGCCGGGAGTCACGCCCTTGCTGTAGGGATTGCCTGGCGCGCACATGGGGCCGCAGGTGCAGTAGTAGCTGGCCTTTTTGTCCGGGTCCATGGGCATGCCCAGCTCACGCTGGAAGAGCGCCCACATCTCGACGGTTTCCAGGCAGAGGGAGATCGGGACGGTCTGGCTGTACTTGCGGATCTCGTCGATCAGGAACTTGAGCATGTGAGCCCGCGCATCGTGCGGGATCGGCTGGCCCCCGCCGCCGGTGAAGCCACGGGCTTTCAGGAAGGGCGCGGCGGCTTCCATAGCGGCGACGTATTGGGGGTCGAGGAGCGAGAAGTCCAGCACCTTCCTGGTTGCCTCCACATCCATCCAGCCAAAGGGGCAAAGCGAGATGACGTCCGGCTTGGTGCTGGAGAATATGAGCCTGATCAGTTCCGCGTTCTCCTCCTGCCAGTTGCGGACAGGGATGATGGGGGAGAAGCGGAAGCGAACGATGTAGCCGGCCTCCTGGCACTTGCGGGCGGCCTCGATGCGTTGATCCCACGGCGAGGTCTCGGGCTCGAAGGCGGTGCTCTGGGTGCGGGCGCCGACACTCCATTGGATGATGGTCTTTCCCCGGTGGTCGAGCTCCAGCAGGTTGTCGACGTTGTCGCTCTTGCCGGTGTAGATCTCCAAGTACTTGCCGGGCTTCTGGGCGAAGTACTCGATCAGCAGCTTGGATGCGCCATACTCGGGCTCGAAGCAAGAGACATCAGTCTGGTTGTCCCACTTGTAGAGCAGTTGGGCTGGGTCGCGGTCGCAGACCTCGTCCAGATGCTCCACGAACTCCTCCATGTTGACCAGGATCCGGTTCAGTCCCCCAAACCAGCAATAGGCACAGCGGAAAGGGCAGCCATTGACACTGTGCAGTTGCCAGGCCGATTGGCAGATGCAGCCCCGGCGGTTTTGCCGGTAGGCCTGCTCACCATCCGCCCGCCAGACCACGGTGCGGAAGCCCCACAGGTCACGGACGCTCAGGTTCGGGTACTGCTTGCGAAACGCGGTCCTTTTCTCTTCCGGCCAGAACTTGCCCATGGTCAGGACCAGATCTGGATCACACGGTTTCGGGTTGTCACCCCAGTGCTTGATGTTCTTCCACCGCGTCGCCGCGATGGCATTCAGTTCCTCGTAGGACACGCGCTCGGCCGTAGCACCGACGACGGCGGACATCATCTCTTCCACGCGGGCGACGGCCCGCGGGTCGTCGTACACGTCCTCAGTGACATATACCTTCTGCGGACTCATGGGGCGGAACATGGACGATCTCCTGGGTCCTTGGGGTCCGTCTGGCCTGCACAGCTTTCTCGTCGGCACGTGGGTTGCGCCCGAGAGAAGCCGTAGCCTAACGCCCCTAACCGAGGAGGAAAGCCGGGAACGGTGCATGATTCCGGGATTCCTGTCATGCCGGTGGCTGGCTTGATGCCAATCCTGCGCCTGTGAGCGCGCTTTGTCCGAGCGGTGCAAGTCCGCTCCCCATCCGGTTGTCCTGTTGACCCCCAATGCGTGGGGGTTACACGATATGCACGGGAATGTGTGGGAATGGTGCCTGGATGCCCCTCGGGTCTAGAGCACAGAGCCGGTGGCGGATCCAGGTATTGAGACGGAGGACACGGGTGT
>JABGQJ010000795.1 GCA_018648945.1 Victivallales bacterium | reverse complement strand
GCTGCAACTTACCGACGCCTTGCAAGTTGGTGCTGACATGGCCCATGTGGTCCAGCCGGCCGGGCTCTCCGGTCACATGCATGTGACCATCGATGAAAGCTGGCAGCACCGACTTCCCCTGGAGGTCGATCGTGCGGTATCCCTCCGGGATGGTGACAGTGGAGCTCACCCCGACGCGCTCGACCCGGCCATCCGCTACCAGCAACGTGCCCGACTCGATTGCGGGCTGGCCCGTGCCGTCGATGATCCGTCCGTTGATCAGCGCGATCTTGGTCATGCTAGCTCACTTGTTCCTGGGGATAGGCAGACGACCCACTCGGCGGTCGTGGTCTGCAGCGGTGCTTCCGTCTCGCATCGCGCTACCATAGATGGCAGCGACGGCGGGACAAGGGCTCGCGGCGGGGGAGCCATGGACGACATGGACAATGGACAATGAACGGCCTGCTGGAGCACGCGGCCTCGGCCCTTTCTCCTGACCGCTGGCGGGCTGGTGATCGTCTCCTCGACGCTCCGCAGGCTGAGATGGCGCACTATAGTGTGGCGGTCAGTGGAACCTACGCGTACCAAAAAGGGGGCCGCCCATGCAGTACCTGGACGTCAAAGAGCTTCTGCGGATCTGTTCCATCAAAGTGGAGGATTTTGGGACGCACGTCACGCGCATCGCTCACCGGATTGTGCAGGACTCTGCGGAGATGGGTGACGTGATGAGCCAGGAGCTCATCGACGTCATCGCTGAGAACAACGCCCAGGGCCAGCCTACACGGGCAATCATCCCCTGTGGTCCGATGGCCTGGTATGAGCCTTTCTGCCGGAAGGTGAACGCGGGGGGCATCTCGCTGCACGCCTTGACCGTGTTCCACATGGACGAATGCCTTGACTGGCAGGGGCGCACGCTGCCGCGGGAGCACCCGTTCAGTTTCCGCGGAACCATGGAGCGTGTCTTTTATGCCCCCATCGACCAGGGGCTGGCCGTTCCGGAAGAACAACGCCTGTGGATGGAGCCTGCCAATCTGGAGCACTACCGGGACGAGTTCTGGAAGGCACCGGTCGATATCTGCCTCGGTGGCTGGGGGCAGGACGGACACCTCGCCTACAATCAGGCCCACCGGGAGCCGTACACCCGGGTCTCGCTCGAGGACTTGCTGGCGTGCGAGTCGCGCGTCCAGAACAACAACTGGGACACGATCCTCGCCCTGGCCAACCGCAATTTCGGTTCGGCCTATCAACTGGTGCCGCCCATGTCATGCACCATCGGCATCAAGGAGTGCATGGCGGCCAAGCGGATCCGCATTTTCAGCGACACCGGCGCATGGAAACAGACCGCCTTCCGGGCCGCGCTCTTCGCGGAGCCATGCTGCGAGTACCCGATGACCCTTCTGCAACGGCATCCCGATGCGATCATCACCGCCACCCTCGATACGGCGACCCACCCGTGTTCGCTGCATCCCGAGTGGCGCTTCTTCTGAGGGGACTCAGGCCGTGGAGAAGACACGCTTCGGCACTGTCATAGGCACAGGTGGTATCGGTTCAGGCATTCTGTTCGCGCTCGAGGGCAATAAGACTCTTGGGCGCAACGAGAGCCGCATGGCCCGGCGCCTTGAGAGCCGTGACTACTGCAAGCAACACATCATCCTCCACTATATTTCGGTTCTCGCCAGGGAACTGCCGCATCCCGTGGCTGTTCTGCCGGTGGGGGCGGTTGGTGACGATGAGCCCGGCCATGCCTTGCTGGACGAGATGACAGGTGCGGGCATGGATGTGAGCCACGTGCATGTCCTGCCCAATGTCCCCACTCTGTACTGTGTGGCGTTCACCTATCCCGACGGCAGCGGCGGGAACATCACCGAAAGCCAGAGCGCCAGTGCCATGGTCCGGCCTTCAGACCTGGAATGCACGGCAGAGGTCATGCGGGCCACGCACGATCGGCCTCTCGTCCTCGCCGCTCCGGAGGTGCCGCTCGACTGCCGGACCAGGCTGCTCGAGATCGGCAGGCAACACGGTTCGTTCAACGTGGCCTCCTTCGTCTCGGAGGAGATCCCGGTTCTGCGGCAACGGCGGGAGCTTCTCGGCTTGCTGGATTTGCTCGCCATCAACATCGACGAGGCAGCGGCCCTTGCCGGTACTTCACCCGGCGTGCCTTCAGACGTCGTCGCGGCAGAATGCGCGGCATTCCTTTCTGCGGAGCAACCGGGGGTGTCGCTTGCCGTCACAGACGGTGCTGGCGGCTCCTACTGCTGCCAGGGCGGGGTGGTCGAGCACCTGCCAACGCTCGACGTGCAGGTCAGCGCCACCGCCGGCGCTGGGGATGCGTTTCTCGCCGGGCTCGTGCTTGGCGCCCTCGGGGGATTCCCGTTCCAAGGAACAGGAAGCTGCACCTCCCACAGGATTGCGCGTTTGCTCGCGTCGATGTCCGTCGAATCTCCGCACACGATCAACTTCGGTGTCGTTCCAGATACGTTCAGGGCGTTCGCGGCAACCCATGGCGAGACGGCACTAGCGGATGGCCTGTTCTCTTCTACCGGTGGCGATGGGTGGCGATGCGGCCAATGACTCGGCACGAAAGGCTACGACGATTGTACTTCCACGAGGAGATGGATCGGCCGGCAGTGATCATACGCTGGTGGGGATTCCGGGACGACCCCTCGTTGGCGATGCTCTACACGCTGATGACCGAGCAGGCCGACTGGGTGGAGCCGTGGGACGCCAGTTCGCTGATCCGCCGCACGCCGTTCCCAGCGGCGGGCCCGGCCACGTCCGAATCCAGGGAACAGTACCCACTGCACGATGTGGCCGACGCTGAGAGGTACCTGGCCCTGCCGATGCCCGAAATCGGCGGCGATGTCTCGGGCTACTTCCGCCTGCGGGAGCAGGTGGGTGAGTGCGGCATCGTCTTGGCCCACCTGGGCAACAACCCGGGCGGACACGTCGCGGGGCTGTTCGGTTCCGAGCAGTTCGCTGTGATGTCCGTGCTGGAACGGGACCTGATACACCGCCTGATGGAACGCGAGCAACAGACCACTCTGAAGCTGGTCAGCTACCTGATTGCTCAGCGCGTCGGACCGTTCTTCAACATCCATGGCCAGGAGATGATTGCCCCGTCCCTGCATGGCCCCGAGGACTTCTTCGGGTTCAACGTCCGCTATGACCGGGCAATCTCCGACCGCATCCACGCGGCGGCGGGGCGGCTCAACGTGCATTGCCACGGCAGTGTCAGGAGCGTCATACACGGCTTCCCCGAACTGGGCGCGGACGTCTTCCACTGCTTCGAAGCGCCGCCCATGGGCGACATCACGCCGGCTGAAGCCAAGGCCGCCCTGCGCGGCAAGGTGGCGCTCGAAGGCAACATCCAGATCGCCGATATGTACGAGACGACGCCCGACGAGATCCGCGCCCAGACCGAAGCGCTGATCCGCGATTGCTTTGACGACCACTGCGGCCTGGCCGTCACCCCCACCGCCTCTCCCTTCATGCCGGGGCGTGGCCGCGAGGCATATCCGCAATACCTGGCTATGGTGGAGACGGTGACCAACCATGCGAGACGATGAGACCGCAGCGGCATCAAGGC
>JABGQJ010000794.1 GCA_018648945.1 Victivallales bacterium | reverse complement strand
ATGACCATCAATCGGGCATCGGTTTGAGCCACGTTCAAGGGGACAGCAGACGAGGGCTCGACATCAGTGCCAAACTGCACCCGACAGACAACCTTCTCGTTGGCCTTGAGAGGCAGACGGAAGTTGACCCGCACCCAGCGCAAGCTGCCATCCGGCCAGCGACCGGTAGCGGCGGTCTGGGCAGGCAATCGCTTCCCGTCCGGCCCGACCATGGCAATCCAGGCGGGGTGGTACAAAGCCCCCTCGGCCAAGGGCAGACCGAAACTGAGCCAGGCCGGCTTCCGGGGGACGCCTGCTTCCTCCAGCACCTCGACGGGGATCTCACGGAACTTCAGGGAGCCGAGATTGCCAGCGATTGCGGGACGCGCGCGCTCCAACGGCAACGGGGGACGCGGGCGAAGCACCAGCGGCTGACTCGGAGCCACATCCTTTGAGGACAGGCCCTTGTCGCTCAGGGGCAGGAGCTTCACCTTGTCATCGTGGAACCGGTAGTCGGACAGCGACCGCAGCGAGCCGGATCGGCCCAGTTGGCCGGCGGTCAGCTTGGGTTCCTTGCCGACAGGGAGCCGGACGACGGCACGGGAAGTGTAATCGCTCGCGCCGCCCGCCCGTTGCGCCAGCAAGTGCATCCCGAACACGACCTCCTGTCCCACCACCTTCAACGGCGCATCCAGAGCCAACCAGAAATCCCGGCCATCGACCCAACCCGCGACCTTCGTCTGGCCATAGTCGGGGTTCCGTGCCCCTGCCTGGACACTGTCCCCCGAGACCGCCACCATCACATCCACCCCCCGGTGCTGCTTGTCCGCGCGTCCCGTGTCCGGGTCGTTGTCCAGATCCAGATAGACGATGAAGTGGGAGTTCTTGAACTGGGGCGGATTGACGAAACCGATCTTCAGCAGCAGCCGATTGCCACCCGCATGGCACGCCGCCGCCGACAGGATGTCCGGAGCGCCCCGTTCCGCTGCGGCTGCATCCTCGGCACGCGGCGGGCTTGTCACAGACGCCTGCAGAGGCCAGGGGTAGTTCTCCGGCAGACCGAACCGCGCATTCATTCCTGCTGGCACGGCCAGCGCCAACGAGCCAACCAACACCGACCAGGAAAACGTTATGCGCAAACTCATGCCGATCATGCAATCCATCCTGTTGTCTGGTCAAGCCCCATCCCGCCGGCCTCCATTCCCATACCCTGACCTGCCATCCCCGGCAATGCCAATCACAGGGCGGGCGCCAGTCGGCGTGTGGCGAGGGCTTTGAGATCCCCACGCCGCTTGCCAGATGCCTACCCGCAACCTAGCTTGCCTCCGACGCGACCCCACCACCACCACGAGGAACAGCGCGCGATGGCAACACCCGAGACCAGGCTCCCCGAAACCGTCCGTTGGGGGATTGTCGGATGTGGCGATGTCACGGAAGTGAAGAGCGGCCCGGCGTACCAGGACACCGAGGGGTTCGAGCTCGCGGCGGTGATGCGGCGCACGGCGGGCAAAGCGAAGGACTACGCGCAGCGGCATGGCGTCCCCAAGTACGGCACGGATGCCGACGAACTGATCCAGGACAACAAGATCGACGCGGTCTACATCGCGACCCCGCCCGATAGCCATCGGCACTACGCGCTCAAGGTGGCGGCGGCAGGGAAGCCGTGTTGCATAGAGAAGCCCATGTCCCCATGCTACGCGGACAGCCTCGCCATCTGCGAAGCGTTCCAGGAGAAGGGCCTCCCACTGTTCGTCGCCTACTACCGGCGCTCCCTGCCACGATTCGAGCAGGTCAAGACCTGGCTCGATGAAGGCCGAATCGGCGAGGTCCGGAATGTCACATGGCAGTTCCATCGACCTCCCAGCAAGAGCGACCTGGCCAAGGCCGAGAACTGGCGCACGGATGCGCGGGTGGCCCCAGGCGGCTACTTCGACGACGTGGCAAGCCATGGGCTGGATCTCATCGTCTACCTCCTCGGCGATGTCCGGGAGGCCACCGGATTCTCCACCAATCAGCAGGAACTCTACACGGGCAAGGACGCGATCACCGGCAGTTGGCTCCACGAGAGCGGCGCCACCGGCTCAGGCAGCTGGAACTTCGCTGCCGGCAATGGGAAGGAGTTGGTGGAGGTCCTCGGCAGCACGGGCAAGATCGAGTTCTCCGTCTTCCGGGAAGCCCCGCTGGAACTGACCGACGGTGATGGGCACCAAGAGCTCCTCATCGAACACCCGAAACACATCCAGATCCACCATGTGAGGAAAATGCGTGACTGCCTGCGCGGTGAGGCAGAACATCCCTCCACAGGGCTCACGGCAACCCACACGAGTTGGCTGATGGACAAGATCCTTGGCCACCTCTGACACTGGCTCAACGCGGAAGTGACGGCCCAACATGAGACTCACAGCAGGCATGATCTGCGTCTTGACCATGGCAGGACTCACCTCACCCCCACTTGCCGGCGCGGAAACGACCACGGGCACTCCCCCCCTGACGGTTCACTGGCTACCGGAGACCCTCTGTCTCATTCAGCGCGGCGGCGGGTACGGTCGCATCATCCGCCTGCAGGACTCCCGGCTGCTCTGCGCCTATAGCCGGGGCCCACAGATACGGGTGCGGGCCAGCCAGGACGAAGGCAGAAGCTGGGGGCCAGAGGCAACCGTCACCAACTATGCCCACGGAGTGGCGACGAATGCGGAAGTCGTGCAACTGAAGGACGGCACGATCCTGGTCGGCATCAACGGTAGGCCCAAGGACCGCGCCCACCCATTCACCATCGAGTGTGCGCGCAGCGCGGACAATGGGAAGACCTGGTCAACCGCCCAGATCGTCTATGCGGGGGGCAAGACCTTCCAGACGGGTTGTTGGGAACCCGCATTCCTAGAGTTGCCCGATGGCACCGTGCAGCTCTATTTCGCCAATGAGGCCCCATTCCCGAAGAGCCACGAACAGGAGATCGCCATGGTCCACTCCGCCGACCGTGGCATGGCATGGTCAGCACCGAAGCGGGTCACGTTCCGGGCTGGCCACCGCGATGGCATGGCAGTGCCGCTCCTGCTCCGAGATCGCAGAACCCTCGTGGTCTCGATCGAGGACAACGGCTTGAACGGCAGCTTCAAGCCCGTTCTCTGCCGCACCGCCCTCGCCTCGCCCTGGGCCAATGCGCCCGTCCTCGGCGACAGTCCCGACCGCTGGGATCCCCTGTCTGTGCCGCTCGCCCGCAACGTCTACGCGGGGGCACCCTACATCTGCCAGACCGCCGCCGGACACACCGTACTCTCCTTCCAGTACCGCAAGAAGCCGACGAAGAAGCGGGGCTGGGATACCACCTTTGCCGTCGTCTGCGTGGGCGATCCCGAGGCCAAGAAGTTCGGTAAGCTCTCGTACCCATTCGCAAGCAAGGGGAACCCAAAGAGCATCTGGAACAGCGTCTTTGCGAAGAGCACCGACACGGTCACCCTGGTCTCCTCCGCCACCATCGATGGCGTGGGCGGCGTCTGGGCCGTCGACGGTCGCATCGTGTCGGCGAAGCCATAGGCTCCCCTTCCGGCCGAGGCAAGGGTCAGTTCCGCAGGGGATCTCCGCCCGGTT
>JABGQJ010000793.1 GCA_018648945.1 Victivallales bacterium | reverse complement strand
GCTGCCACACATCCACGTCGCCACAGAGAATGGTGCAGATCACGGCATTCGCGCCATCCAGCGCTTCCCGCCGGTCGGTGGTGGAGACCACCTTGGCGGCGTAGTTGCCTTCCTTGACGATCCGTTCCACCGCCTTGGTGATGTACTTGAGCCGCTCGGGATCGATGTCCATGAGCGCGATCGTCGCGTCCTCGAGCAAGGGGAAGGTGAGGACGTCAGTGACGAGCTTGCGAGTGAAGCCGAAGCTACCCGCGCCGATAAAGGCAACCTTAGTCATCTTCAGAGACTCCTGCTGGCTCATACCGTATGCGGCCTATCGGCACCACCAAGCAGCGGCACCCCGCCAAACGGCGGGAATATAGGGGACGCCGACGGCATGTACACGCCAGTGGGCGAATCCGTTGGCAGATTCCAGCCACGCTAGTGCTCGTATAGCGCCCGTTCCAGAGCCAGACGCATCATCGAGAGATCGCGACAGGAAGCGAAGACAGGGCACTGCTGGCAGAGGTCCCACTGCGTGCTATCGGCAGTCAGCTTGCGCGACTGGACGCCGATCCCCAGACTCTCCAGGTGGACCGTAAACACCTTGCCCCGACACGGCTGGTTGAGTTCCAACTGGCTCAGGTCGGGGAGCATCTTCCCATGGCATCCAGGTTTCTCAGGCACTCGTCGCCTCCTTCCCAGGGAACCAGTGTTGCGTGCGCAGGCAGAGGCGGACCAGGAGGAGCATCAAAGGCACCTCGATCAGCACTCCGACCACGGTGGCCAGAGCGGCACCCGAGGAGAGGCCGAAGAGCATGGCCGCCGTGGCGATGGCCACCTCGAAGTGGTTCGAGGCACCGATCAGGGCCGACGGGGCCGCATCCTCGTAGGAGAACTTGAACAGTTTGGCCAGCAGATACGTGACGCCGAAGATCAGGACGGTCTGAATCGAGAGCGGAATGGCGATCCACAGAATCGTCAGGGGGTTTCTCACGATGACCTCGCCCTTGAAGCTGAACAGCAGCACCAGAGTGCCGAGCAGGGCGATGATCGATACCGGGGTCAGCACGTGCAGGAACTTCTCGGCGAACCAAGCTTCGCCCTTGGCCTTGAGAATCCACTTGCGCGAGAAGTACCCGGCCACCAGCGGCAGGGCGACATAGATGCCCACCGAAAGCAGTAGCGCCTCCCAAGGAACCGGCATCGCATTCACGCCCAACAGCCAGCCGCCCAGCACCCCGTAGAGCACCAGCATGGTCAGCGAGTTGATTGCCACCATCACCAGCGTCAGCCCCTGGTTGCCCTTCGACAGATAGCCCCACATGAGCACCATGGCCGTGCAAGGGGCAATCCCGAGCAGGATTGCGCCCGAGATGTACGAGCGCCACAATTCGACCTCGCTGCCGTCCTTGAGCGTATCCATGCCGGGCAGGAGATCGCGAAACAGCACCCCGAGAAACAGCCAGGCGATACCGAACATGGTGAACGGCTTGACGCACCAGTTCACGAACAGGGTCAGCAGCACGGGCTTGGGAGTCTTGCCGGCCTTGATCACTTCCGCGAAGTCGATCTTGACCATGATCGGATACATCATGAAGAAGAGGCAGACCGCGATGGGGATGGAGATCACCGGAGCGCCATTCACGGTAACTGCCATGCCGTCCAGAGCCTTGGCAAACTGTGGGGCGACCGTCCCCAGGGCAGTGCCGCCCACGATGCACAGCCCGACCCAGACCGTCAGGTAGCGCTCGAACACGCTGGTCATCTTCCGTTCGTTGTCTGGTGCCACGCGATCTGTCATAGACTGTGTTTCCATTGCTTGTTGTCCACCATCACTCGCAAGGCCGCTCTTCGGAGCAGCAACACTCGCTCTTCAGCCCCAGCGTGCCGCTGAGCAGCGCCGCAACGCAACCAGCCCCTGCTGCGACCGAGATCGCGCCAACCGGACAGTTGCGCACGCACGCCCCGCACTCCATGCAGGCATCGCGATCGGCAATCTCCGCCTTGCGGTCTTCGACGACGAACACCGTATGGGGACAGACCTCCGGGCAACGACCGCAGCCAACGCAGGCCGCTTCATCCAGCCGGAGGGTCACAACATTGGGTAGGTAACGCATCGCCATACCTCACATCCACCAGTCGGCGGACCACAGTAGCAGACCAATCACAACGCCCGCAATCTGGGCGGGGACTGCCTTTACCTCCACCTTCGCGCCGGACAGCGAGGTGAACGTGGTACAGCCGGTGAAGTTCATCAGCAGGAACGACACGCCCGCCCCAAACCAGAGGACGCATCCCAGCACGGGAACGGCTCCTCTGGCCACCCCGGCCAACGCCAGCAGGAGAGCCAGTGCCACCCCCAGCCAGGCGCCCTTCACCCGGAACGCACGACCGGGTAGCCAAGGCAACAGTGCGGGACCAAGCACGCATCCCCCAATCCAGCCCACGAATGTGGCAAGCACGCCGCGCAGGCCGTAGTCCCCCAGGCCGTCCGGCAGGCCGTGCCAGATGACGGGCAGGAACATCAGGGCCAGCGCCACGAGCAGGATCGGGCGGAGGGAGTGGCGCAGTTCCATCGGGGCCAGCACCAACCGGTCTCCGAGGGGAAACTCCACCCGGCGCATGGCGGGTGTCGCCTGTTCGCCATGGTCGAGAAAGGCCGGCAGATCCGCCGCCCGCACGGGGCCGTAGACCACCTCGAAGCCGCTCTGCTTCTTCACCTCATGGGCGGCCACGCCGGGCGCGCCGAGCTGCGGGAGAATCAGCCGCCGATGCACCACCCTCTCGGCCAGTTGGGTGGCGGCGATTCGCTGGACCAGCTCGGCCGTGCCGAACGTGCCCTTGCCGGCCGCGCACCAGACGTTGACGTTGGCGGTATCGAGTATCAGAATCCACAGATTGCGACCACCCAACTCGCGCCGTAGCAGATCCACCGTCAGTTTGTAGTTCGCCGTCACCAACACCGGTGAGTCCGGCGTAGGCTCTCCCATGGCGTACAGACCGGGCTCCATGCCATAGGTCATGCGACAGGAACCCATCCGCACGGAGATCATGCCCCACCAGTCCGTGCAACTCCAGTCGGGCGGCAGAACACGGACCTCGGGAGACGCGGCGGGGCAGCAACTTGGCTCCGGGGACTTGCTACTGCAACACGGGGCGCTCATGGCATGGGCCTGGGTTGGTCGAGAGCTCCTGGCAAGGTATCGACGAAGGCCCGAATCTCGTCACGGACGCGACGGTAGCAGTCAAGCTTGGCCTCGGGGTCGGTGACTTCAGCGGCCAGCTTTGGAGGATCAGGGAAGCCGACATGCACGACCTTCGCCCCGCCTGGGAAGAAAGGGCAGGTCTCGTGGGCGTGACCGCACACGGTAACCACGTAGTCGAAGGATCCGTCGGCGAAGTCGGTGACCAACTGCGACTGGTGCTCCGAGATGTCCACGCCCGCTTCGGCCATGACCTGCACTGCGTTGGCGTTCAGGCCATGGGTCTCGATCCCGGCCGAGGCGACCTCGATCACATCGCCCTTCAGTGCCCGGGCCCAACCCTCCGCCATCTGGCTACGGCAAGAGTTGCCGGTGCAGAGGAAG
>JABGQJ010000792.1 GCA_018648945.1 Victivallales bacterium | reverse complement strand
ACCCGACCCGCCAGTACCACCGATCCGCACCACGGAGTACCGGGATCGTGTTGAGGAAGTTGATCGGGCAGTTCGGTACGTCCACCACGCAGTCAGTGAAGGCAGCATTGCCCGCAATCTGCAGGCGGAACGTGTGTTGCGCACTGTTGGGCTGCTGCGGCCAGGCCGGGTCATAGGTCCAGCTCATCCTCGGCGGGTTGAGCTGCACCGTCTCACCATCCGCCGGGCGCCAGTTCACATAGCGGCTGAAATGGCTGCGCGGGTTGTCTGGCAGGCGGGCATCCGCGCCGATCCGGACCTGTTGTGCGGTCGCGGGGAGCAGGATAAACAGCCCCACAGCCAGTGCTGCGCTCCACGCAATTCTACCGTTCGCCATCGGGCGTCTCCGTCAGATCTGCTATCATCCGATCCATGGCGTTCTTCACGATCTGCTCGGACTCGGGGGCCACCCGCGTGGTCCTGATCTCGTACCCGCCCTTCTCGTAGGCGTCGGCGGTGCAGAGATAGCCGATATTGCCGTCGGTGTAACCGAGCACGAGGGTCTCTTCGGTGGGACTGATGGCGGTTCCGTATTTCGCGAACTCCACGAAAGCTTCGGCGCTCAGTGACAGCAGCAATGCCTGGCCCAGTCGTGCACCATGCAGAAACAGTGCCCGGGGATCGTCGCCAGTCTCCTTGGGCGGCAGTTCCACCTCCTGCAGGAGCGTGGCCATGGGGAGTGAAGCGAGTGGCTGTGAGTTCTCGATGGCCTCGCCGACGGCTGTTGCCGCCCGACGCCCATGCGCCTCCACCTCCGCGAGGGTGCCTCGTCCACCAAGGTCGGTGGAATAGTAGGGATCTTGATCGGCGCCACAGCCCTGCAGGAAGACCGAGCGCACCTCCGGACGGTCCTGCTCGATGTGGTGGACGGCCCACCCCATCCATTCGGCTGAGATAAGCAGGTTCTTGCCTCCCATGGTGGTGCCGTGCATGGGTGTGCTGAAGATGACGATCGTGGGGCGATCTTCCCGGGCGAAGGCCCAGGTTGTTACTTCCTGCATGGTCGGCCCTTCGGGGTCGTGCCCTAGAATGACCGTGCCGTCGGCAACGGTCTCTCGCCGGTTACAGCCGATATCCAGCGGTGCCGAGCCCACGTGGAAGCTGGCTGGTGCCCGGTCTGCCAGGGCCTCGCCCACGGCCTCCGTCGTCTTGCTCAGCACGTCGCGCAGGTAGGCTTGCACCTGCGCGGTGGGTTCGCCCCAGCCGCCGAGCGTAGGTCCCGCGTGGGTGTGTGAGGTGTTGATGAAGAAGCGTTCGGGCGGCAGGTCGGTGGCGTCGCTGATGGCCTGCTTGAACTGCACTGCCACGTGTGGCTGCAGCAGGCAGAGATCGAGGGCTACCAGCGCAATCGGTGCCTGACCGTCGTCCAGGACGACGGCATTGACGAATAGCTCGTCATGGATGGCCTGCGCCCCTTCGGTGCGGGATCCATAGCCCACCATGCCAATGCCGAGGGGAGGGGTGATACAACGGCGACCGTGTCCTGCTTGGATCTGCATATCTTCCTGTTTCCCGTGTGCGCGTGCCTGTAAACCGGGACCATGCCATATGTTGCCACGGCAATTCTATAGCCTGCCTCGCTGGATCTGGCAACTGGTGTGGACGGGGTGTGTCACCGGGGATGCTCTCAGGGCGCTTTCCTGGAAGGGCGACGGGAACCGTCGCACGGCCCAGTCCCCTCCCTCCAGATCGGCGCTGCCGCGCCTTCGCGGTGGAGGACCACCGCATCTCCAGGGGGTGTTGCCATGCCTATCCCAGCCCTGGAGATGCGCTCGTCCCCGAGCGCGGAGCCCGGAACGGGCGACGGGAAGCCCTGCCCACCGCAGACATTCCCCAGATCGGCGCTGTCGCGCCTTCGCGGTGGAGGACCACCGCATCTCCAGGGGTTCCGGTCATGCCTATCCCAGCCCTGGAGATGCGCTCGTCCCCGAGCGCGGAGCCCGGAACGGGCGACGGGAACCAGCGCACCCCCCAGACCTCCCTCCCCAGATCGGCGCTGCCGCGCCTTCGCGGTGGAGCCCACCGCATCTCCAGGGGGTTCCTGCCAAACCGATCCACCCCCGTCATGCCGTTCCCAGCGCTGGGGCCAGCCCACGACACAGAAAAGGCGGACCGGGGGAACTCCCGGCCCGCCTCGAAACGACCGTTCAGGCGATCAGTCGATGGTGACTTCCTTGCCGGCGGCGGCGGAGCGGTAGACACCGTCCAGGATCTTCTGCACATCCAGGCCGGCCTCGCCGGGGGCCTCGAGCTTGGTGCCCTTGAGGATGCCGTTGACCCAGTTCTGGAGCTTGAGCACGAAGAGCTTGCCGAAATCCGTGTTGGGCAGGAAGTTCGGCTTCTCGTTGATCATGGTGTCGTAGCGGTCCTTGAAGATGCCTGGGGGATCCCAGTTGGCGCCACCCTTGGTGCCCATCAGGGAGAAGTTCCAGACGTCCTTCTCGATGTGCGCACAGAAGGAGGCCTCGATCTGGAGGATCGCGCCGTTCTCGAAGCGGATCTGGCCAATGGCCAAGTCCTCGACCGTGTAGGTCTCGTGATCCCAGTTGGGCCAGGTGGAGACGGTGGTGGAGGGCTTGTCGCCGATGTAGGTCCAGGTGTTGCCGGAAGCGGCGACGGGCTTGGGGGAGCCCATCACGTAGTGGGCCATCTCGATGACGTGCACGCCGATGTCGATCATCGGGCCGCCGCCCTGGAGTTCCTTCTGGCCGAAGACGCCCCAGTTCGGAATGCCGCGACGGCGCAGGGCCTGGCACTTCACGAACATGATGTCGCCGAACTCGCCGGCATCGCGGGCGCGGCACATCATCTGGCTGGTGGGATGGTAGCGGAACTGGAAGCCGGTGACCAGCTTCACATTGTTGGCCTTGGCGGCAGCGATCATGGCCTCGCACTCGGCGGGAGTCATGGCCATGGGCTTCTCGGTCAGCACGTGGCAACCCGCGTTGGCCGCGGCGATCACGGCCGGGGCATGCACGCCGTTCGGGGTGCACACATCGACAGCGTCGGGTTTGACCTCGGCCAGCATATCGTCCCACTTCTCGTAGAGAGCGGTGATGCCATACTTCTCCTTCATGACCTCAAGCCGCTCGGGCTTGATGTCCACACCCGCGACGATCTCCACTTCGGGGATCTGCTTGTAGGCCTTCAGGTGGGTCTCGCTGATTCCGCCGCAGCCGACGATGGCGACGCGCAGTTTCTTGTCGACTTGTTTCTTGGTCTCGGTGGCAAAGGATTCGCTGCCGACAGCATTGCTCATGACATTCTCCCGTGGAATGGGTGGCGGAGAGATTGGTTTCGGGGCTCCAGCGCTCGGAACCCGCAACAGCCCGGTAGTTTACCGGGCGGCACCCAGCCGGTCAAGACCGGCGGCGCACTCTGCGCGTAATGGCTCAGCCACGGGTAGAGCTATCTCTCGGTGGGTGAGCGAGGCGCTGGTCTCCGCACCTGTCCCTGACCGTTGGTCGACGCGCCAGCGGTGGCGGTCGCGTTGGGGAGCGGCTCCCCGCTCCCCAACGCACTCACGTGGGGTCCGGGGAG
>JABGQJ010000791.1 GCA_018648945.1 Victivallales bacterium | reverse complement strand
CATAAGCCGGGAGGATGGATATGGGAGGCTTTGACGAGCAGTTGAGGAAGATTCTCGAGGGATATGCCAACTTCTTGCGGGAAAAAGAACTGGCACTTCCCAAGCACCAGCCGTATCTGGTGCACTGGGTGAGGAGCTTTCTGCTCTTCGCCCGAGACCATGGCGGCTACACCTTCGAGCAGACGCTCGACCTGTTCCTTGAGGTGGACCCCAAGTCAAGGACCAACGGAACACGATATTGAGGTTGAGTGGTTCCTCTGTCTTGAGGCCCGGCAGGGCCTTCTTCGGGCGGAGACCCGCCCGCCGCGAGAATGGACCTTTGGCAGTTCGTCGGAGCGGGGGGATGGAAGGGGCTCCGCCCGATCTCTGGATTCCACCCTCTTGTTGCCCGGTGGATCTCTGCCGGGGTTTCGTATTCGAGGGCCTGGTGGGGGCGTTGCTCGTTGTAGTAGCGGAAGAAGCGGTCAAGGCCGGCGCGCAACTGCTTCGGATTCTCGTAGCAGCGCAGGTAGACGTCCTCGTGCTTGACGGTGCGCCAGAGCCGTTCGATGAAGACATTGTCCATCCACCGCCCCCGCCCGTCCATGCTGATCCGGACCTCCGCGTCCCGCAGAATGTCCAGGAAGGCGTCGCAGGTGAACTGCGCGCCCTGGTCTGTATTGAAGATCTCCGGCCTGCCATGGTGGTCCAGAGCCTCCTGCAGCGCCTCGCAGCAGAAGTCGGCGGAGAGGCTGTTGGACAGCCGCCAGGGCAGCACCCGGCGCGAATACCAGTCCATCACTGCCGCCAGATACATGAAGCCATGGAGCAGCGGCACGTAGGTGATGTCGGCGCACCACGCCTGGTTGGGCCGTTTTACCTTCACATTCCGCAAGAGGTACGGGTGGACGGTGTGGCTCGGGGCCGGGCGCGAAGTGGAGCGCCGGGGGGCGACTCCCGCGATGCCCATGATCCGCATGAGCCGCTGGACGCGCTTGCGGCTCACCCGCATGCCCTCGCGCAGCAGAACCGCCCGGATGCGGCGCGAGCCGTACCACGGGCATTCGGTGTGGATGCGGTCGATTGTCTTCATCAGTTCCATGTTCCTCCGCGAAGGTTGGCGGTCACGGGCCGAGTACCAGCCCGAACGGCTGATCCCGAGCGTCTCGCACTGCCGACGAACGCTCAGCTTGGCGTGAGTCGGCTCGACCATCTGTTGCCGCTCCATCACAGGAGCGGCCCCAACTTTTTTCGCAGGAAGTCAACCTCCACCTGCAGGCGACCGATCTGCTCGTACAACGGCGTCTTCGCCGTCTCTACCGACTCGTCGGTCAGCGACTCCCGCTTGCCGGAGAACACCGCCACGGCGCTCTCCTTCAGCTCCTTCTTCCACGTGGTGATCTGACTGGCGTGCACTCCGTACTCCGACGCCAGCTCCGCCGGCGTCCGGTCCTCCTTCATCGCCGCCACAGCGACGCGCGCCTTGAATTCGGCAGTGAACCGTCTTCGTTTCTTCGTCATCGGCAGACTCCTCTTCGCGCGGCCAACACCGGCCGCTGCTCTACTTTAGCCGATGGTCCGAAATTCGGGGTCCACCATACCTGGCCGAGGTCGGCGGTCGGGTAGGCACGAAGCCGTGGCAACTCCAGCAGGCGGCGGACGCCATCCGCATCTACCGCTACCAATATCGCGGCGCGAAGGACGATGGCGAAGGCGGCAGCCCTGCTACCGGTCTGAACGATGAGGCGGCGATCCTCGCGCGACTGCGCGAGGTCATTCGTTTGCGCCACTATGCCAAGAGCACGGAGAAGACGTACTTGCACTGGAGCCGGCGCTTCTTGGCCTACTGCCGCGAGACCCGGGGGGGGGGGCGAGCCGACGGCGACCGACGCCAAGGCGTTCCTGACCCACTCGGCCATGGTCGGGAAGGTGAGCGCCTCGACGCAGAACCAGGCCTTCAGTGCG
Source organism: Victivallales bacterium (assembly GCA_018648945.1). The sequence goes on along the minus strand of JABGQJ010000791.1, from coordinate 1,635 downwards.
TTGCTGCTGCTCTCCCGCAAGGTGCTGCGCATCGACCTGGAGGAAATGGCACAGACCGCGCGTGCCAGACGCGGGCCCAAATTGCCGACGGTGTTGTCTGTGGCCGAAGTGCAGCGACTGCTGGCGGCGGTGGAGTCAGGCTATGCTCTGATGGTGAAGCTCCTATACGGTAGCGGGCTGCGGCTGGGCAAACACAGTGTCGCTCCCGCGCGCTGAAGGCGCAACAGTCCAAAGCCTGGGGCAGAGCGCAGCGCCGTCCCAGGTGGCTGAGCCCAACAATGCAGGCTGAAGGTCTGCAACTGCCCGCGCGACACGGGACAGACTTACAGCCTGCCGGAACGGGCGTGGCATACCCAGGGCGCCGCTTCGCTCTGCCCTGGGCTGTGGTCTGTCAGCCCTCTGGGCTATGGGGGCGTTGCCCCTATGTGCGAAACGTTAGCGCGGACAGTGTGCCAGGATCGACGCTTCGCCCCTCGGGGATGCCGCTCAGATGAGCGAGAGTCGAGGTGCCGACGATCCCGTGGCGGACGGGGCCGGAAGCGGCCTCTGGCATGCACTGAGTTCCGATGGCGGAGGAGGCCCGGCCCGCCGCGTTGCTCTTCGTTTGTTCCCTCGGGCGGCGCGAGTATAGTCGTGGGTTCGGGAACTGGCCAGTCAGCGCGGCGGCACTGGGTTCCGCCCTCCCCTCCTATGCAGCCACTTCCTACGTCACGCCAGGAGTTTACCGATGCAGACCATCGCTTCTTCTCCCCTTCGCTTTGTCTGTCTTCTGACGATGGTGGCAGCAGCCAGTCTGGCGCAGGCGAATCTGGTGCGCAACGGGGATTTCGAGACCATCGTGGAAGATGGCCCGGACGGCTGGGGCCGGAACGACCGCGTGACCATCAAGGAGAAGGACGGCAACCACTGGCTGCACGTGGACCGCACATCGGCCGGGCAGAAGGTGAAGCTGCCGCCGGACGCGTGGGAGATCCATCTCACCATGCGCATGCGGGCCACCGGTGTGGTGGTCGGCAAGGAGTCGTGGCAGAACGCGCGCCTGGCCATGTCGTTCCACGATGCCAAGAACGAACGGGTAGGGGCATGGCCCAATGTGTTCAACGCCACCGGCAGCACGGACTGGGTCGAGTGCGACCGGCGCTACCGCGTGCCGACCAATGCCGACAACCTATCCATCAGTGCCTCTGTGTTCGGCCCCAAGGGCACGGCCGAATTCGATGACATCAGAATCGTCGTCACCCGCCTGCGCTCAAAGGTCAAGAACGACGAGCCCCTCCCTGAAGGCGTGACCAACGTTTGGCGCATGGCCGATGCGTGGCGCGTGAAGACCCCGACCCGGGAACGCATCTGCCTGAATGGCCTCTGGCAATTCCGCCCGGTCGTCGAACCGAAAGAAGCCGAAGCCGTGCCGAAGGTGAACGACTGCTGGGGCTGGTTCCCGGTGCCCGGCATCTGGACGGCCCAGACCACCCCCGAGCTCTCGGTCCAGCCCCTCGTCCTCTCCCCCTGGCTCGAAGAGCGCATCGACCTGCGCCAGCTAGACCAGGCGTGGAGCAAACGCACCTTCACGCTCCCCGCAGCCTGGGATGGCCGGCGCATCTGGCTCGATGCCACCATGGTCCAGACCCATGCCAC
>JABGQJ010000790.1 GCA_018648945.1 Victivallales bacterium | reverse complement strand
ATTTCTGCTCCTCTGCAAGCGCCTCGGAGAGTGCTGCCGGCCTGTCGGCAGGATCCAGGCGAGCGAAGACAGGATCGGCCCACACGGCATGATTGGCCTCGTTTCCCGCGAGTCCCGGGTTGCCTTGCGAGACGAACTCCAGCCTCCCGCCGTTGGTGACGGGGATGATGACGTCTTGCGCGAGTGATCCGGCCTCGAGAGTTCCACTCGCGAACACTTCCTTCCCGCGGAACTTGATGGACATGCGAAGGTTGGCTCCTCTGGCATGGGTGCCCAACGCGGCGTGCAGACCGGCGGTGCAACGGAACTCCTTGAATACTCCGGCCGGAATCTCGTAGCTGAATGCACAGCATCCTGTGCCGATGCCCTTCTTGAAGACAGTATCGATGGCTTTGCCGTCGGCACCGGGGAGCCGGAGCAGCATGGGGACGGGCTTGCGATCCATCGTGACTGAACAGCCGTAGGCCAAGGGGCTGAATCTGTAGGGAATGGTGATGAGCGAGGGGGCGGCGAGGGGGACCAGCGAGGTCAAGTCCAGGGTCTCAAGCTCTGCCTCTTCCTCGGGAGTGATCTGTCCTCCAGCCATGGCGAAACAGGTGTGGAACATGTCAGCGACCAGTCTTGCACCTTCTATCGCGGGGCGGAGGCCAGCCTGAACCGCCGCGTCCTTGTCCCCTGCGTAAGTCGCTGTCAGCATGGGCGGAAGCGCCTTTCGGGCGATGCGCCGAACGCGGCAACTGCGCTGATAGAGGCGGAAGGCGGCCTCGTCGGGATGTGTGCCGAGCAATCTGGGCTTGTAGTCGCCAAGATCTACCTGGAAATTGGTGTTTCCATCAAGGCTGATGACAGATTGTGGGGCCCGGTTCCAGGTCTGGTCCTCGGGTGTGAAAAGCTCGTCGAGAATGGTCCACGCAAACCCGTTGACTCCCTCAAGAGCATGGCATTGTGGCTGAGAAAGGTCCTCCAGAGCGTGTGCCAATGCTCCGGCGTAACGGGCGGCTTCGTCGTAGTGTCCCTGACGCATCTCGGCAATGATCTTGCGGAAGTAGATCCGCGCTCCCTCGTTGAAGAACTCGTAATCCGCCTTGTTGTCTCGCGGGAAATAGTGGAAAAGTCGTCCTCGGACCACGACCAGGTACTTCTTGGCTTCCTTGTTGGCAAGGCCCATGTCCGGGTAGAGGCAGTACGTGCGGAACCCGCTCCTGTGGGGACTCCAGTGGCTGATCTCGTTTGCAGGTAGCACGTCCAGGGCTGCTTTGGTGATTTTCCAGTGAGCACTGCCCCAGCCGTACAGCGAACTGCTCATGGCCAGGATGGCCAAAGAGACCAATGGGGTCAGACGGTGATGTGACGATCTGTGCTTTGTGGTCCGGTACGAAATCTGGCTGCATGGTTGATCATGGCACATCGAGACGCTCCTACTTCCTGGCCAAGCTGGGTTGCGCATCTCGTACCATCGTGGTAGAGGCACGCACGTTCAACCGGAGGCAGCGCAGGATTTTGGGGTGGGAATGTTGGGGTGCGGACGCGCTCTCCTGGGCTCTCAAGCGGGAAAGGAGAGATGTCGGCTGGAGGCCGGCGCTCCCGGCCCTTCCCGCTCGTCCCACGCCACCACAAGCGGGAGAGGATGCCAGTCGGAAGCCAACTCTTCCGGCCAGCAAAGCCTGGACTAGACCCCGCGGAGGGTTAGCGCATGACGTCGAGCTCGGCGATGGTGGCCCAGGGCTGATCGTCGAAGCCTTCGAGAACGACGACCTTCAGGTATCGAGCCGTGAGCTTCTTGCTGAAGCGGACGGTCTTTAGCTCGTTGTTCTTGGCGAACTCCGCCTTGGCGGCAAGGGTGCCCCAGTTCTTGCCGTCGTTGCCGAGGTAGATCTCGCAGCGCTTGATCCAGCCGTTCTCGCCGCTCTGGCGGGGCAGGATGGTCACGCCGTTGATGTCCATGGTCTCGCCCAGATCGACGGCCAAGAAGTGGGGGTGCTTCGGGGTGTTGGGGCGGTACTGGGTATGCCACATGGTGTCGGCGAACCCATCGAGGGCGGCAGCAGCGGAACCTGTGCCTTGCTCGCTGCTACAGGCCACAACCTTGGCTTTCTTGGCCACGCGCTTCTCGCGCGGATCTTCCGGGGGGAAGTCCTTGGGCATCCAGTCGGGCAAGGCAGCGATGGATTGCCTGGCTTCCTTGGTCACGGGGATGCCCCAGGTCTCGAAGAAGGGGCCAAGGTCACGGCCGACAGCGCGGGAGAAACGCACCATCCACTGGTCGCGCTTTCCCTGGTCGTTCTTGGGATGCTGCCCGTCAGGCAGGGCGCGGTATTCGGTGAAGACCTTGGTGAAGACGTCCCAGCCGAATTCCTGCTCCAGCTGGTAGTACATGTAGAGAGCCAGGAAGGGATCGGACTTCCAGCGACCGAAATTGGGTTCACCCGCCAGGTAGGCATGGGCGTTCTTTGGCATGCCGCCCCCCATGCGCCCCTTCTCGGGGGGAATGCCGGAGAGCTGCTCGAAGATGAACATGGTGAAGAGGTTCACGGTCACTTCGCCCGTGCCACCAAAGGTCCAGTCGCGACTCTGATGGTTGTGCCCGATCTCATGGAAGAAGCCCCAGTTGCCCTTGGTGAGGAGCCCCTCATTGTCCACGAGCTTGCTGGCGGTGGAGATGGGGATCATGATGGGGTTGCCGGCATGCATGTAGCCCGCACAGAGCTGGCAGTCGGCGGTGTAGCGCTGTGGGGACTTGCGGGTGCCGGGTTCCCAAGCGGCGAAGTCGCCACAGAGATTGACGATGCGTGTCCAGGTCTCCATCAGCTTCGTGGGATCATCCAGCTTGCGGACGTACTCGGAGGGCACCGTGAGGACGGCCTTGTCGCAGGCAATCTCGGCGCGGGGAGCGGGCAGATCCCGCAGCTTCGCCCGCCAAACCGCAGGATCGGTCTCGCCAGCCCGGAAGTAGGGGGCCGGGACGGCGTTGGCAATGGCCACGCTGAACGGCGTGCCAGTGGCGCCCTTCGGCACAATGACGTAGAGCAGGCCGCCGAAGGGGCTGGCGACCTTGGTTTCGGCAGCACTGACCTTGAACTCGCGGATCACATCCGGCGCGCGGGTCCAGGAGGTCTTGCTCCAGAGGCGGCAGGTGGTGGAACCGATGCGAATCTTGTAGCCCTGGGCGGCCTGGGCCTCGGGCAAGGTGACCGTGACCAGATCGCCGGGAGCGGCATACATGCCGGTGCTCGCCCAGCCTGGGACGGTGGGATCGACGGCGACCTTCGCACTGACCCGGGCCGCGCCGGCGGGCACGGGCCCCGGAAAGGTGCTGGCGGAGGGATGGGCGGTAACCTTCTCGGGAGGCAGCTTGGCCAGTTCCCGCATCTGCATGGTCAGGACCAAACGGGGCAGGAGATCCGCCTCACGGAACGGCTTCTTCGGGGTCGGAACGACGTTGACTGTGCTGTCCTTGAGCAGGGGGACGATGCTCTCGCCGTCGAGGGGCTGGTTCCCGGGCACCGCTGCACCGGCGAGCTCGGCGAAGGTCGGGTAGAGATCCACGCCGATCACGGGTTCGTCGCACGTGCTGCCAGGTTGGG
>JABGQJ010000079.1 GCA_018648945.1 Victivallales bacterium | reverse complement strand
CCATGGTCTCGCGCCATTGTCCGAAGTACCAGACCGGCAGGCGGTCGAAGCTGCGGTAGTCCATGATCGCGTGGAAACGTTCGCGCTGATTCATCATTCCGGCTCCAGTTGACTGGGCCGGAATCTACTTCCTCGCAGGCCGACCGTCTCGTCTTCACGCCGAGCCACGCAACCGGTGCCACATTCCTCAGCCGTCCGCAGTTCTGCGGCGGGGCGCGATGCCGATGACCATGCCGACCAGCAGGAGAGCGATACCGATGACGGGAGGAACGGTCCGGACAAAGTCGGAGACAGGGGGCAAGTTCGTCAAGTCCAGCTTGGTCCCTGGGGTCCAGCCGGTCAGGCTCGCGTCGTCGGCGCGCGGCTGATCCATGCCGCCTTGCGTAAAGGCGTAGAGCTTGCCGTCATGGGCCGGATAGAGCAACAGGGCTTCGCCGCTGTCCCGTTGGTGCAGTGAGGGCGACGACCAGAGGGACGCGCCGCGGGTCTCGTAGGGCCAGAGCATATTGCCGGAGGCAAAGTCCATCAGGCGGCAACCGGTTTCGCCATCGAGCACGTAGAGCTTGTTGTCCAACGAGCACACAAAGACAGCGGGGCGACCGTTGATGTTGGCCACAGCAGGAGAGGCGACCACATACTTGCCAGTCTGGAACTTCCATACTTCGTCTCCCGCCTTGGCCTCGATGGCATGCACGCAGCGGTCGGAGGAGCCAACCACCAGCAACAGCTTGTTCCCGGCCTTGAAGAGCACGGGCGTTGACAGGATCTCGTGCCCGGCCTTGTACTCCCAAAGTGGGCTCCCCGTCTCGGCGTGCAGCGCGCGCACCATACCCCAGGCGTTGGCCACGAAGGCGACTGGCGACCCGGCGATGGTGGCCACCAGTGGCGCCGCATCGACTCGATGGTCGGTGAGGTACCGCCAGGACACCTGGCCGGTGCGCGCGTCGCAGGCATAGAGGTTGCCGTCCTCCGCGCCTAGGTAGATCATGGGTTTGCCGGGGTCCTTCTTGTTCTTCTTGATGCGGAAGAACGTGGGGGTTGAGAGATGCCCGCTGGTGATGCGCTCGCGCCAGTTGGGGGTCCCGGTGGCGGCGTCGATGGAGAACAGTTCACCGTTTTGGGTCGTGCGCCCGGGCCGGCGGTCGCCATTCCACATGGTGGCGTAAAGCACGGACTTGCCGTCGACCTCGACCACGAGGGGGGATCCCGACATGCTCTCGCCGATCGTGTAGGTCCAGGAGTAGGTCTCGAAGTTCCACATCTTCTTGCCGGTCCGCGCATTCAGCCCGTAGAAGCACCGGTCGCTGGAGGCCACGAACAGCATGGGCTCGCCATTGACCCAGGCGAACGCCGGGGACGCCTTGATCAGGCAACCGGTCGTGAAGCGCCAAAGCTCCTTGCCGTTCTCCGGGTCCAGGCAGTAGACATTGTGGTCGTAGGTGCCCACGAAGATGCGCAGCTTGCCATCGATCACGGCGCTGACCGCATTGCTGCTCCAGACACTGGCGCCCTGGCAGTATTTCCAGGTATGGGTGCCCAGATCAAAGGTCCAGAGATGGCGGTAGGGTGCGGCGTCCAAGTTCAGTGGTGCCTTGCCGCTCCGGGACGGATCGCCCCGGAACATGGGCCACTCAAACTGGGGGGGCTTGTCCTGAGCAGGTAGCCAGATGGTCAGCAGAGAAAGGGCAAGGATCAGTCGTTTCATGCCTCGTCTCCCTTGTCCTTGCTAGTCTCGGTCACAAACCGGTAGTCGCAGACTTGGTTGCACTGGCCACAGTAGATGCAGCTGGAGCCATCCACGTCCCCGCGATCCAGCGCCCCCATGGGGCAGGTGCTGTCGCAACCGCCGCAGTTGGTGCACTCCCCGGTCATCCGGACCCGGATCGTGCTGAACCGGGTCAGCCAGCCCAGGGCGCCCCCCATGGGGCACATGTACCGGCACCAGGCCATGGGCACCACCAGCGCCCCGGCCAGGACCGCCGCCAGCGAAACGGCGCTGGAGTAGTCGATCTCGTCCCCGAAGAAGGTACACCAGGGGCTGGTCACAAAGACGCCGATCACCGACAGGCCCAGCCAGAGGATGACCGAGACGTACTTGAACTTCTTGAAGAACCGGTCCTTGCGCTCAAAGGGCAACACCAGCCCCAGGAACAGCAGCAGAAAGGCGCCCCAGAGAGCGGATACGTTCTCCGAGAAGAACTGGGTTCCCGGCCGCACCAGCCAGCCCAGCCACGCCACCAGGATGGTCACCCCGCCCAACATGAGATACCCGGAGAGCAACCGACGCCCAGTGGGCAGCCGACTTCGCCTTCGGGACGGCAGGCTGAGTATCTCGCTGAAGAACCCCAACGGGCACAGCCAGCCGCAGAACAGCCGGCCAAAGGATAGGGTGAGCGAGACGAGCAGGACAAACATGCAGAGATGCCCAAAGGCCACAATATCGTTGCGGCCCACCTTGTTCAGCGCGAAGATCCAACCGCGCAACATGCAGAGGCAGCGATGCAGGAAGATGATGAAGACGAAGGCCGACACGGTCTGGGAGACTCGCCGCCAAAGCTGCACGCGCTTGCCGCGGTGCAAGAGGACATGGGCCGCAATCAGGATGCAGAAGAAGATCACGAACGGCGCAGCATCAATCCAGAACTTCTCGATCGGCAGAATGGCACGCTGGCTGATCTTGAAGAGAGGTACGTCAAATCTCATTAGGGCGAGTCCTCGTCCAGAGCCATGAGGTGGAGGCGGTCGGCGGGCAACTCAAGGCAGACCGTGTCGCCAAGGGCGAGTCGCATCCCAGCCACCGCGCTCTCGGGCAGCGTGACCTCGAAGCGGCCAGCAGCGGTATCCACATCCAGCACGGTGGTGAACCCCAGATCACGCAGGCCGGCCAACCGGCCAGACAGCGTGTCTGCCGTTGCAGACGTCCCCGTCGTGAGGAGAATGTCATCGGGGCGGACGCAGAGCGCGACCACACCGGCCAAGTGGCCCGGATTCGCGGCCAGCAGGGCGACACCACCACAAAGTCGAACGGTGGAGCGGTCGCCGTTGGTCGATTCCACCGTGGCTTCCTTGACGTTGGAGACGCCGAGAAAGTCGGCCACAAAGGCATTGGCCGGATGCCGGAAGACCTCACTGACCCCTCCCACCTGCTCCAACACGCCGTTGCGCATGATGCCGACCCGGTCGGCAAGGGCGGTGGCCTCGGAGTAGTGGTGGGTCACGTGAATCACGGGAACGGCAAGCTCTTCGGTGATCCGGGGGAGTATGGCGATGACCTTCTCCCGCGCCCGCTGATCCAGCGAGGAAAGCGGCTCGTCCAGCAGCAGGACTTCCGGCCGGATCGCCAGGGCCCGGGCCAGGGCGACCTTCTGGGCTTCACCGCCGCTCAGGGAAGAGGGGGTGCGCCGACCGGCCAAATCCTCGATGCCGAACAGCTCGATCATCTCGTCGATCCGCTGCTGCCGTTCAGCCTTGCCAAGCTTGGTGTAGCGCAAACCGAAGCCGATATTGGTGCGTACCGAGAGATGTGGGAACAGGGCGTATTGCTGATACACCAGGCCCACACTGCGGCGCTCCGGCGGCAAGTCGGTCACCTCACGGCCACCGATCAGGACGCGCCCCCGGGGCAGGGTATAGAGTCCGGCAATGGTCTCCAGCAACAGGGTCTTCCCCGAGCCGCACGGGCCGAGAATGACGAAATACTCGCTGCCGTTCACTTCCAGCGAGACTTCCTTGAGCGAAAAGTCGCCCCACGTGCGTGAGAGTCGGTCTACGCGAATCATCGCCCGATCCTCCTTTCCCCAAAGAGCGGACCAAGCGTCGCGGTTCGCAACCAGCGCAACATCAAGAAACCCCACAGGCAGACGATGACCAGCAGGACGGCGGCGGGGCGCGCCTCCTGCAGGCCGTACTGCACGAACTGGTCATAGGTGTAGACCGAAACGGTAAACGGGTGGTAGGCGATGACCATCAGGCTGCCCACCTCCGAGATCGCCCGCGCCCAGCACAGGATGCAGCCGGTGAAGATGCCGCCGGACGCCAAGGGCAGGCTGACCCGGAAGAAGGTGCTCACCGGCCCCGCCCCCAAGGTGCGGCTCACATTCTCCAAAGCAGGCCCCATGTCGCGGAAGGCATTGGCCGCGCTGCGGATCAGGAAGGGCGAACTGACGAATACCTGACAGAGCACAATGCCCAGCATGCTGCCGGAGACCTCGACGCCCATGGTCTTGTCCAACCACAGGCCCACCGGGGTTTTCGGCCCGAGCAGGACCATGATCGCGATGCCCGCCACGGACTGAGGAATCACGATGGGCAGGTCGATCAGGCTCTCGATGAGCCCCTTGCCGGCAAAGTCGAGACGAACGATCGCGTAGGCCAGGGGAACGCCGAAGAGCAGGACCACGGCGGTGGAGATAGTGGCAGTAAGCAAGCTGGTGCGAAGGGCGGACCGGAACACGTCGTCGGCCATGCTTGTCATCAGCGTCTGCGGCGTCACCTGGAAGCAGAGATACAGGAGCGGCAACATGATCGCGATCACCAGCAGGAAACCGAAGCCCAGGCAGAACAGATGGAAGCGCTTCATCCGGTCCGGCCAGATCGGGGCCACAACCGTGTAGAGCAGACAGAGCAGAAGAGTCGTCTGAATCCAGTAGGGCGTCACGAAGACGATGGACACGATCAGGACGACCAGATAGCCGAGCAGGAGCGGAATCCGGAACACGGCGGCGTACAGCATGCCGAAGGTGGCGAAGAGCAGTGGCGACTGGGCAATCGGCACGAAGAGAATGAAGAGCACGAAGAAGCCGGTCAGGTAGAAGTTCAGCCTCTTGGCCCCGAATTCCTCCTGGACCCGGAAGCCCTGGCGGACGGCGTAGGAGTTCGTGCACGCCAGCACGGTGCCCGTCCCCACGTCCAGCCAGCCCATGAGCACCCACAGCACATGCGCCGCGAATACACCCGACGACACTAGGTTGGCCCGGTTCAACAGCGGTTTGTCTGCCAAGATCCACCCCCTTACTGAAATCGTGATGGCTGGTTCATGTACTCAACGTGTGCCAGCATACCATCGCGAGTCCGGCCCGACGATGGAGGCCATGTGAAGAAATGTTGAAATGGCCATCCGGCCGGTGGCTGTTCGTTGGCACAACTGGCCCTTCCCACCATGGTACGGTGAACGCAAAAAGGCATTGCATATGTATTCCTCAACTGTTCGGCCTCTCGCCATCGCGGCTCTCGCCATCGGCCTTGTCTCCTGCCAGCCCGCCCCCACGACGGGCCAGGAGCAGTTGGACGAGGACAAGCCCGAGCCGAAACTCGCCGCCTTCCTCGACCGTCAACTTGGCAACAAGGAGGCCCCCGTGCGAGTGGTCACTTTCCTGCCCGTGACCAACGCGTGCCAAGATGTGATCGGCGAGTACCTGGCGAGGGTGGCGCGCGAGTTCCCAAACGTGTACCAAGTGCGCATCCTGGCCATGAAGAGCCCTGAGGCCAAGGAGATCATGCGAGCGAACGGCATCCGCTGCGCCGCCGTCATGGTCAATGGCAAGACCACCTTCGACACGGGCGGCGAGGACGGCAAGTTCATCCTCGAAGGCGTCATGGATCCGCGGGACGTCGCCCGCGCCCTTGCCGCTGCCGGACGGGAAGCGGCCGGGGACAAGGCCCCCGACCTGCCCAAGCCACCGATCATGCCAAACATCGAGAGTATACCGAAGAAGAGGGTTCCATGATGCGGCAGCTGATCACTCTGTTCACGCTGCTGTGCGGCTTGGCGGCAGCCCAGGCCGCCGGTCCCACTCTCACCTTGCATGGGCACGCCCCCGAGGCGGTCACCAAGAGTGGCGTCGTCAACGGCCAAGTGGAACTGCGGCAGCAAGGCCACGAGGACACCTTCGACTCGCGCTTCGCCCCCTTGCAGCAAGACGGCAGTTTCGAACTGGTGATCCCGTTCAGCGAGCTTCCCAAGAACCTGGACGGGCTCACGTTGAGCGTGCTGGCAGAGGGGTTCGACCCACTTGAGGAGCCCCTCGTGTTCCAGGATGGGGCGGGACTGCCGGAGAAAATGGAGGTCGAGTTCACCCCTGCCGTCACCACGCTCAATGGGGTTCTCGACATCTTTGCCTGCTGCGTGCTGAGCTGGTCGGTGCTGACCGTCATGCTCCCTGCATTCCTGCTCGGTGCCGCGATCACGGCCTTTGTGCCCAGCCAGTACCTGCTGCGCCTATTGGGTCCTGCCGCGCCCAAACCCTTGGCCTACGGAGCGGCCATCGCCAGTGGCATGGTGCTCAGCCTCTGCTCCTGCAATGTGGTGCCGCTCTTCGTCAGCATCTGGGCCGGGGGTGCGGGGATCGGCCCGGCCTTTGCCTTCCTCTACGCGGGCCCGGCGATCAACCTGGTCTCCACGGCCTTCACCTGCCGGGTGATCGGCACGAGCATCGGCGTCTTTCGAGTCCTGTCAGTGGGCGTGATCGCGCTCATCGTTGGCCTGCTCATGGCCCGGATCTTCGGCGAGCGGAAGCATGACTATGCGGCGGCCAACGCACCCGCGGGCGTATTGTCCATGGGACCATCCGGCCGCACCACCGCCAGCGTCCTCCTCCTTCTCCTCTACCTACTGGTGGTGGGCTCGTTCGAACTGGGACTGAAGTGGGCTCTGCTCCTCACTCTCCCCGCCGTGCTCGCCCTGGTCCTTGTTTCGGCCTTCGGGCTTGGGCGCGATCATGTGGAGATGTGGGCGCGGCAGACAGGTAGCCTGCTCATGAAGGTGATCCCAATCCTCATCCCGGCCGTGCTTCTCATCGGCTTCATAGCCCAGTACGTGCCACTCACCGCCACTCGCTGGCTGGGTGGCGCCGGCAGCTTCACCGAGAGTCTGGCCAGCGGCACGTTCGGCGCGTTCATGTACTTCCCCATCCTGACTGAGGTGCCCTTTGTCAAGGCCATGCTCAAGGTCATGGGCATGGGGATCGGGCCGGGCATGGCGCTGCTGCTGACTGCTCCCGGTCTCAGCCTGCCGGGCATGATCATCGTCGTCCGGGAGATCGGCTGGAAACGTCTGTCCGTCTACGTGGCCAGCATCGTCGTGCTGGCCTCTCTTACAGGCTGGTTCTTTGGTTCGGAATGGGGTGCCTACATATGCAATTGCCAACTCTGACCGTCCGCGTCTCCCTCCTCGTCGCCGCCATCGCCCTGGCGGGCTGCGGCAAGAAGCCCGAGCAACAGAAGCAGGCGCCGAACACGCTGCTCATCCTCGCGCCATGCGGCATGGAAATGCCGATGGACGAACTGGCCCAGATCTTCGAGAAGAAGAACCCAGGCCTGGATGCGCGAGTAGAACTCGCGGTGGCCCACGCCACTGCCAAGCAGATCTTCGACGGCCTCCGGCCAGACGTCGTCGTCTCCCCCGGCGGGGTGGAATTGGAGGGACTCATCGAGGCGGGCCTAGTCACCAAGAGTGAGCTGGTTCCCTTTGGCGTCTACGACCTCATGCTGTTCGTGCCTCGCGCCAACAAGGGCAAGGTAACCAACATGGACAGCCTGCTGCAAGACTCCGTCACCATCGTTGCCGTGGCCGATCCGGAGAAGACGTCCATCGGGCGCTACACCAAGGAAGCGCTGGTCAAGAAAGGCCTCTGGGACAAGCTGCAGGACAAGATCGTCATCACCGGCAGCGCCAGCGATACCTATGCTCACGTCTCCCGCGCCAAGGCCGATGCCAGCTTCGCCTACCGCTCCTGCCCCTTGAAAACTGCGCCAGACAAACTCCAGTACTCCCGAGTGCGGATTCTCGAAGAAGTCCCCGAGGATCTCTACGGTCCGGCCTACGCCACAGCAGCAGCCATGGTCAAAGCCACGAATCCTGCCAAGGCACAGGAATTCCTCGAATTCCTCGTGTCCGAAGAAGGACAGGCCGTGTTCCGCAAGTACGACCTCCCATCTCTGGGAACCAAGGATCAGAAGTAGATCCGAGAAGTAACACACAGGAGACACCCGCATGAAGACCTGGACACACATCCTCCCCGCTCTCGCCCTGGGAATCACCCTGGCCGTCACCGGCTGCAAGAAGGAGCAAGATCAACCGGCAGGAGACGCCACCACGAACCCCGCAGAGATGGCCGCGAACGCGGGCGGCGGCGAGGAATACTGCGACTTCGCTGCCGGTCCCGAAGCGGCGCCGATCAAGGTTGTCGCCTACTATCCTGGCGGACACGAGGAGACCCTGGGGGCCATCAAGGCGTTGCTCAAGCAGTACCCCGACAAGGTCCATGTCCGGGTTGTCGACTGGCGCCACGAAGAGGGCCGCGCCCTCAAGAAGGCTGCCGGACTCTCCTGCGCCGGCGTGACGATCAACGGCGATCACATCATCGAGATCGCCCGCGACGGCAAGAAGGAATCCGTTTCCTTCACCAAGGGCCTGAGCAAGGGCGAATGGGCCGCCGAGGACCTCAAGGCGGCAGTGGACCAGGCACTGGCGAAGGCCGGAAAATGAGCGCCCCAGCGGTCGAACTGGTCCTTGTGCACCGCCACCCGCCGTGCAAGAAGTGCCTGAAGGCGAAGGCCACCATGGAGGAAGCCGCCGTTGAAAGTGGCGTGGCGACAACCTTCAAGGAGATCTTCATCGGCACCCCCGAGGCCGCGCCCTACGGAGCCGTCGCCAGCCCCATGGTGATGATCAATGGCAAGACCGCCTCCGCTGGCTTCGCCCCCCTGAAATCGGCCTTGGTCAACGCCATCCGCAAGGAAGCCGAAGCCTAGCCCGGATTATCCATGCGCTTCGTAGCGAGAACGCGTAGTGCGCTGTGGATCAGCCCGCTGTGCCAGGTTGCCGGGCGCAGGCGTGTTGGAACCCGTCAAGATCGGCGTTCTGACACAACGGGCTGAGACATAGTGCAATCCGGATTCGCAGTAGATTCGCATGGGTAAGCCAGGCTAGAGCCACACCACACACACCCTCCACACGGGCCGCCAGGAATCCCCTGGCGGCCCGTTTCCGTTCCCCTCCTCCACACATCCCTGGCAGCAAGTGGGAAATTCCGGACAAGCGACGCTATCTTTCCGGCGTGCCACGATCCCTCGTCCCCATGGGAACCCATATGGACCGACTCACCTACTTCATCCGTCGTCTCGTCCTGGTGATCCCGACCTTTCTGGTCATCACCATGCTGTGCTACGGCATTGTCCATCTCGTCCCAGGCGGCCCGGTGGAACAGACCATCCGCGCCATGCGCGGCATGGGGGGTGGGGGCGAGAGCGGTCCCCTCGCGGCGGCGGGAGATGGGGTGTCCGAGAAGCAACGCCAGGAAATCCGCAAATACTACGAGTTCGACAAGCCACTCCCCGTCCGCTACTGGCACTGGCTGGTGCGCGACCGGGTCGGCATGCGCAAGAAGTCCTTCCAGTACAAGAAGCCGGCCTGGGAGGTCATCCGCAGTCGCCTGCCTGTTTCCATCATCTTCGGCCTGACTGGGTTCATGCTCTCCTACTTGGTCTGCATCCCTCTGGGGATCGTCAAGGCACTCCGCCATGGCGGCCCCTTCGACGTGATGTCCAGCATCGTCGTTTTCGTGGGCTACTCGATCCCGGCCTTCGCCTTTGGCATGGTGCTGAAGATGCTTCTCTGCGGCACGGTCGAGGGAATGTGGGACTTCTTCCCCGTGGGTGGCTTCCAGTCGGACAACTTCGACACCCTCCCCTTCCTGAGCAAGGTCAAGGATATCACCGTGCACATGTTCCTACCGGTGGCCTGCTACGTCGCCAGCAGCTTTGCGGTGCTCACCTTGATGATGAAGAACTCTCTGCTCGACCAGATCGGGGCCGACTACGTGCGCACCGTCTACGCCAAGGGCGGCAGCTCGGCCCGCGCCATCTGGGGCCATGCCCTGCGCAATGCCATGATCCCCATCGCCACGGGCTTCGGGCGCATCTTCACCGTCATGTTCGCCGGGTCGGTCATCATCGAGCGCCTGTTCGACATCCCGGGCATGGGCCAACTCGGTCTCGACGCGATTATCAATCGGGACTACGGCGTGTTCATGTGCGTGATGGCCCTCACCTCCGTGCTCGCGCTCCTCGGCAACGTTCTTTCCGACTTCTGCTACGTGATGATCGATCCCAGGATCGACTTCGAGCGCTAGCTCCGGTAGGGTATGGGTTGGCAGAAGGCGCGGAAGTTCTCGACCGGTGTGCCCGGAGGAATCTCGCAGCCGGCGTTGACCATGAAGGGATTGCCGACGATCTCGTAGCAATGCTCGATGGCAAGGCAAATACCGGCCGGGGTGCCTTGGTAGACGATGGCGACCGGATCGATGTTGCCGGCGATGGTGACGCCCGTGCCCACGGCCTGGCGCACGGTCTGTAGGTCCACCATGTAGTCCACGTCCAGGATGTCGAGCGCCAGTCCGGCGATGCCAGGCAGCAACTGGGTGATGTCGCCGCAGATGTGGAGCTTGACCCAAGCCCCCATGTCGTGAATGGCCTGCACGAGCCGCAGTTCCCGAGGCTGGATCTCGGCATGGTAGAAGTCGGGCGTGACCTGACTGGCGATGGCATCGCCGACCCCGATGGTGTCCGCTCCTGCCTCGATCTGGGCCTTGGCGAAGGCGATGCCGACCTCCACGCAGCGATCCATCAGTTCACGGCAGAAAGGCACATCATCCATGGTGTCGATGAGGAAATTCATCACCCCGCGCACATCCGCCGCCTCCGCCCCAGGCCCCTCGATCCAGCCAAGCACGGAACATCCGTCGCCGACCTGGGCCTTCATCTCACGGGCCGCGTTGACGCGGTCCAGCATCCGCTCCGAGACCAGCGGGTCGGGCATGGCGAGCAACGACAGATCCTTGCTGAACTCCAACGGGGGCGCCAGGCAGCGCGGCGCCGAATCCCGCATGTATTCGACCTCGGCCCCGAAGCCCTGCGTCTCGCGGTACGAGTCGGAGATGCAGCTCACCTGCTCAAAACCAAAGTCCTCACGACAGCGCAGATTGGCATCAGCAAGCACCCGGTAGTCCGCGGCGAACGCCCCGTAGTTCGAGCCAATATGCTCGGCGGCAAACTGCATCAGGATGGGCACGCGGGGCAGGAAGTCCGTGGGCTTCCCGGCGATGGTGGCAGCGTAGCGCTCGAAGCTATTCACGGGGAAATTCTCCTGACGTGTGGTGTGATTCGGCTAACCTAGACCCCAACGGCGACGGGACAAGAGTGAACCAGGGCTGTTCCGCCCTGATTGACAACACCATGGGGCTCATCCTGATGCACGCCTTCCCGAACGCCTTTCTCCGTGTGGCAGGGCGTCTGCTCCTTGGCTGTTCGGAAGGGCTCTGCTGATAGGCGGTGCCTCCCGTCGCCCGTTCCCGGCTCCGCGGCGGAGTACGCCGCGAGGCGCGCGGCCTTGCAGGAACGGCCTGCTGGTTGGCGGTGTCCATGGACGATTCCGTGCTCGAACATCGCAAGACGTGTCAGGCTTCCGTTGCCTACCGCACAGGCTCCTTGACGCAAGCACGACGTTGAAAACCAAACAGCCCTAGCCGGCTCTCCTGGCGGCGTGGACACCTCCCTGGGCGCAGGGTACAGTACCCGTTCTTCCGCACCGACTTGTTGGCGGGCCGTATGCGCCCCCTCCACATACCCGAAACCAGAGACCATATCACGATGAAGTTCTCGTTTATCAGCGACCTGGAAGGCTTCCTGCAAAGCACCTTTGGTGTGGATGCGGTCAGCGTTGCCGCCGAGCTCTGCCCGCCCCATTTCGAGGGCGACATGACGGTCAACTGCTTCCTTCTGGCCAAGGTTTTGCGCCGCAACCCCATGCAGATTGCTCAACAGGTGGCCGAGTTCCTGGCCGCGCACGCGGATGTGGAGAAGGCCGAGGCCATCAAGGCCTTCGTGAATGTGACCGTTGCCGGGAGCGCGGTGATGCGGGACACGGTGGCCGACGAGCAGGCCCTACTGGGTGCTGTGCACGTGCCCGAGGCCGAGCGTCGCCGGGTCCTGATCGAGTTCAGCGCGCCCAACACCAACAAACCCCAGCATCTTGGGCATGTGCGCAACAACACCACCGGCATGGCCGCCGCCGCCCTCCTCCAACGGGTGGGACACGATGTGGTCCGCATCAACCTGGTCAACGACCGGGGCGTGCATATCTGCAAGAGCATGATCGCCTACCAGCGCTTCGGCGAGGGAGTCACGCCTGAATCGTCCGGCAAGAAGGGCGATCATCTGGTCGGTGAGTTCTACGTGCGCTTCGACCAAGAGCTCCGCGAACAGCTGGCCCAGCTCAGAATCGACCAGCCCGAACTGGCGGAGAAGAGCAGCGACGACCTGTTCCTCGAGACCGAGATCGGGCGCGCCACCCAGGACATGCTGGTGGCTTGGGAGAAGGCCGATCCCGAGGTCCGCGAGCTCTGGGAAACAATGAACGGCTGGGTCCTCGAAGGCTTCACGGAGACCTACCGCCGTCTGGGGGTCGAGTTCGACCACACCTATTTCGAGAGCAGGACCTACACCCTCGGCAGAGACATCATCGAAGAGGGTCTCGCCAAGGGCGTGTTCCACAAGCGCGAGGACGGAGCCACGGTGATCGACTTCGACGATCCCGGCCTTGGCACCAAGGTCGTCCTGCGCAGCGACGGCACCAGCGTCTACGTCACCCAGGACATCGGCACGACCCTGCTCAAACAGCGCGACTACGAGCCCGATCAGCAGATCTGGGTCGTGGCCGACGAGCAGCTCTACCATTTCCGCGTCCTCTTCGCCATCCTCAAGGCGTTGGGCTACGAGTGGGCCGATCGTCTTACGCACATGGCCTACGGCATGGTCAACCTGCCCTCCGGCAGGATGAAGAGCCGCGAAGGCACGGTGGTCGATGCCGACGATCTCTTCGAGATGCTGGAGGGGCTGGCGCGCGAGGCCACCCTCGAACGGGCCGGGGCCGATGTACCGGAGGATCTCGACGAACGGGCGCGGGCCATCAGCATGGCCGCCCTCAAGTTCATGCTCCTCAAGGTCAACCCCAAGACCACCATGATGTTCGATCCAGAAGCGTCGCTGCGCTTCGAGGGAGATACCGGCCCCTACGTGCTCTACGCCTACGCGCGGATCAGTTCCATGTTGCGCCGCGCCAGCGAAGAGGCGCTAGCAGCCGAGGTGGACTGGTCGGTGCTCGGGACAAAGGAAGAAAAGGCATTGGCCCTCCGTTGCGCGCAGTACCCGGAGATCATGCAGAAGGCAGCCACCAATCTCGATGGCTCGGTGGTGACCGGCTACCTGCTGGACCTGGCCAAGGACTTCAGCAAGTTCTACCAAGCCTGCCCCGTGCTGGCGGCCGAGACACCCGCCCTGATCCGCGCCCGTCTCGAACTCACTGCCCGGGTGCGGATGCTCCTGCGGGATGGCCTGAACGCCCTGACCATTGACGCTCTCGAGAGCATGTAGGCGGAGTCGGCCTCGCACCATGCCCACTACCGCCGAGCAACCAACCCAACCGGTCGCCCAAGCCCCCGAGCCCGTCACCGAGGGGCAGAACCTGCGGCATTTGGTGGGTTGGGGTCGGTTCGGTCTGCGCCTACTTGGGGCCGTGGCTTCGGGGCTGCTGCTCAGCGCCGCGTTCCCGCCCGTCGAGTTCGCCCTGTTCGCCTGGATCGCTCTGGTGCCCATTCTGCTGGTGCCGCCTCCCCCGGGCGTCGCGCGGCGACTGGCTCTCGGCTATGTGTTCGGCTTCGCCTTCACCTTGACCACCTTCTTCTGGCTGAACGAGATCGGCTTTGGTGCCGGCGTCCTGATGGCCCTGATCGTGGCTTGCTTCCCCATGCTCTGGTATGTCTCATTCAACGCCCTGCTCGACGCCTGGCGGGAGGAGCGTGACGATGCCAACCCCACGCCTGGGCTGGGTGGACTCCGCCGTCCCGGTCGCCAGATCGGAGCCGTGTTGCTGGGCGCCGCGTCCTGGGTTGCTCTGGAGTGGATACGGTCCTGGATCTTCACCGGCTTCCCCTGGAACTTCCTTGGCATCGCTCTCTGGCAGTCCACAGCCCTCCTGCGGCTGTGCGCATTCACCGGCGTCTACGGACTCAGCTTCCTGATCGTGGCGGTGAACCTGGCCTTGGCCGCACGCATCCACGACTTCGGCCGCGCATGGCGCGATGGTCGGCGGGCCGGCTACTCCTGGCCCTTCGTGGCTGTGGCCCTGCTCTTTCTACCCGTGCTTGCCATGCGCTGGACCGTGTCGCCCCTGCCCGATCCCGACCGGGTCCTGCGCGTTCTGGCTGTTCAGGGCAACATTCCTCAGTGCCGCGAGTGGACGGACGAGGAGTTTGAGGGGTCGCTTGAGATCTACACTAGCCTGACCCGCGACCTGGCCCCGACTGCGCAAGTGGACCTCGTGGTCTGGCCCGAGACGGCGGTCCCCGCCCCGCTCGGCTACCCTCCCTACTGGAATGCCGTCCGCGAACTCCAGACGTATACGAAGATCCCGCTTCTGCTGGGCACGGTTGATCACCGGGAAGCGCCGAGTCCAGAGGTCAACAGCGAGGAACCTGCGAGCCTGACCTTCAACAGCGCGATACTGCTCGACGCTGAGGCCAAGGTGCTGGATCACTACGACAAGATCCACCGCGTTCCCTTTGGCGAATATGTCCCGTTCAGTCACTACCTGCCCTGGCTCGTCGAACTGATCGGCATGGGGCGGGATCTGACCCCAGGGACCGAATTCACCATCCTTCCCCTTCACCAAGGCGTTCGGGCCGGAGTCAACATCTGTTTCGAGGATGCCTTCTCCGAAATCAGCCGGACCTTTGTGAAACGTGGGGCCAACGTGCTGGTGACTATCACCAACGACGCCTGGTACGGCGAGAGCAGCGGGGCCCGACAGCATCTTCTGCAGGCCGTCTTCCGAGCCGCCGAGACCCGGCGGCCCCTGCTTCGCGCGGGCAACAACTCCGAGACCTGTCTGATTCTCCCGAACGGCACCATCACCGACCCTCTGCGCGATCCCGACACCGGCTCTCCCTTCTACCGAGGGGGTGGCGTCTACGAGGTCCCCGTGTGGGACAACCCGCCGACCACCTTCCACACCCGCCACGGCGATCTCTTCGCCATTCTCTGCGCCATCGCCGCCGCCATCGCCGGCGTCCTTCTGTTCAGCCGCATGTGCGCCTCCCGCCGAGCCCTGCGCATCGCCCGGCTCGGCGACGAAGCGGCCTAGACCAACTTCATGCCCGCGGAAGTTGGGCTAGATGTACTGGATGCGGGTCTCCTTGAGGTGGCGTTCCTCGAGAAGGGCGGCAATGCGCTTCATGAGGTTGCGGCGGAGGTCGAGTTCGGCGGGGATGTTGGGGTCCTGGTGGGCCTCGTTGATGCGGGTGCCGACGAGGAAGTGGATAAGGTCGCTGTTCAGCAGGTATTCGAGGGCGAGGGTGGCCCCATTGCGTGGCTCGTGGTCGGGATTGATGTCGCGCTCCAGCATGTCCAGCACACGGGCGACGGTGATCGTGCCTTCGGTAACGAGGTTGACACCTTCCATGCGGGAGATGGGGGGGATGTCCTCGTCGAGGAACTCTAGATCCATGGTCACAGGGCGCCCCAGTTCCCGGGCCACAATGGCGGCGGTTGTGCCGCCGCAGACAAGGCGGGCGCCATCGAACTCGGCCACGGTCTCGGCCATCTGGATATCACTCTTCTCGGAGAATGGGGGACCGGTGGCAAGCAGAAGATGGCGGGGTTGCCGGAAGTAGGCGACAGCGCAACTGATGTCGTCGCGCGGGGTTCCCCCATCTTTGGCGGTGGCAAGATCGACGATGCGCCGGGCCAGTTCCCGAGCGGAGAGGTTGGGGTTGGCGCGCACGAGATGGCGGGCGAACTCCGTAACGGCCTCGCTGCCGAGCCCAAGCGGGGTGCCTTCCTCGCCCATGCCCGATTGGTTCACCCCGTCCGAGAAGTAAACGAGCCGGTCTCCGTCCTTGGCCTCAAAGCAGGCCACTTCCAGCTCCCTTTCGCGCGGCACATTGCCGATGCCGGCGGGCACGGGGATGCGCTTGCGCTCAGGCTCGAGGACCTGATCGCCACGCAGGACGAAGAAGGGCGGATTCTCATGCTCGATGACCCGCACGTGCCGACCGCCAACGATATCGACGATGGTGAAGGTGGAATAGGCGATCTGGCGCACGCGGCAGATGGGCAGCACGTCCATCACGGTCCTGGCGGCGAGGCCGATATCGGTGCCATCGGCCACGAATTCCAGGGCCATGGTGCTGGTCAGGGTGGCCAGCACGTTGGCCTTGACGCCGCTGCCCAGACCATCGGCCAGCACCGAGACCAAGCGGTCGTCGCGGCGCACCTTGCGGGTGAGAAAAACATCGCCGGACACCGGTTCGCGGTGCTTGCAGGCCTGGAAATGCTCCACTTCCACGAAGAGGTCGCGCTCAGCCATCGTCGGGTTCCTCCTCGCCTTTGCTGGTGGAGAAGGACTCGATGATCGCGTTCAGGCTCACCTGAGACTCCGCCGCATTCTCACCGAGCAGATAGGCGATCTTCTGGACGGTCTGCATCTGCCGGTGAATCACTTCCTGCGCCTTGTGGACTACCCGATCCTTGTGCACGGCAGGGGCGGTCACGTCCTGGATCACCGCCCCGGCAATGCGGCCGGCCTCAATGGCGAAGACCGACAGATGGTACACCGCGCCCTGGTGGCGCACATCGTGCCCCACGATGTCCTCGCCAGTCTCCAGCACCTTGCGGATATGCCGGATGAGGAAAGGCGCCACGCGATCGGCCGCCGCCCCTTCGAGGCCAGGACGCGCGTCGTAGATATCGGGGAGTTCGCCGCCCAGAATCTCCGCCAGGCGTCGGTTGCATTCCACGACACTGAGGTCGGCATTGACAATCAAGACGCCTGAGGGCATGGCCTGGATCAAGGCGTTGGCCTTCTTCTGAGCCAGTTGGCGCATGTAGGAGACGCACATGGTTGTCTCGGCCTTGCCGGCTAGCAGGGCCGCCGCGAAGTCACGGCAATTGGCGTAGCCGCAACCGCTGCAGTTCAGTTCGTCATCGGGTCGGTACTTGCCAACCGTGGCGAGGGCCTCCCGCAACTCGCGATCGGTGTATCCGCTCTCCTCGGCCGGGGTTGTGAAGCGATCCAGGGCAGCATCCACAGTCGGCTCGCGGGGGAATTCCTCGGTGCTGTATTCGGCGTAGTCGAAGACCTGGCAGCGCTTGAGCACGGTGGCGCCGGCCTCGGTGGTCTGGGGGCCGTTCACGCAGCCGCCCTCGCAGGCGAGGAGTTCAAGGAACAGGGGCTTCTTGAGCTGAATGACATCCAGTTCCTGGAGAGCTTCTCGCACGGCCTCGAACCCGGACAGGACCATGAACCCGGCATCGTCCACCGCGCAGTTGGCCTTGATGCCCGCGATCATGCCGCCATCCACGGGGTAGAGGGCCCCCTCACGAGCCGGCTCGGGGCGGAAGACGTCCTCGGCGGTCGGAGTCAGCGTAATGGGGAGGATGCTCTCGGCCTCCAGCCACTGGCGAAGATCAAGGAAACTGATGGCGATATCGAGCAGATCTGGGTGTTGGTCCGCCTCCACCTTCTTGGCGATGCAGGGGCCG
>JABGQJ010000789.1 GCA_018648945.1 Victivallales bacterium | reverse complement strand
CCGGCTGGAAGCCGGCGCTCCCGGCCAAGAAGAGGCCGGCTGGAAGCCGGCGCTCCCGGCCAGGAAGATGCAGGCTGGAAGCCGGCGCTCCCGGTCACAGCGTCCCTGCTCAGTAGATCCCGTGTTCCCTTGCTGTCTCGTACATGGCGACAACGTTCTCGGTGGGCGAATTGTCCTGCAGAGCGTGGGTGGGGGCGAAGCAGTAGCCGCCGCCCGGCATCATGATGTCCAGTGTACGCCGGCAATCGGCGATGGTGTCTTCCACGGTTCCGGTCGCCACGGGGCCGGCGGTGCTGATGCAGCCGTGGCAGGCCAATCTGCCGCCGAATTTGGCCTTGAGGTACTCGGGGGTCATGTCCTGGGCTTCGGGTTGGAGGGTATCGACGGCCTTGAGCCCAAGCTTGATGTACTCCTCGTAGCTCCAACTGCTGGAGCCGCAGGTGTGCAGCATCACCGGTAGGTCGTAGGCGGCGGCGAGGTCGAAGAATGGCTTGTGGCGGGGCAGGATGTGCTTCTTGAACATCGCCATGCTGATCATGGGGGCCTTCTGGGTGCCCAGGTCCTCGCCCATCCACATGAAATCGATCGCGCCGCGCGGGGCCGCTTCGAGGGTCCGTCGGGTGACCTCGAGTTGGACTCCGAGGAAGCGGTCGATGAGCAGCAGCCCTGCCGGCTCGTCCAGGGCCAGATCGACGAGCACCTGCTCCATGCCGCGGAAGAATCCGGCGGTATTGATGATGCAGCCCAGGCCCGCGCCGCCCACATGCACAGCGTAGTCCTGGTATCTCTCGGCGGCCGCGCCCACGTTGCTGTAGTCGTGGTCGTCCGGCGAGGGCATGGGCCAGTTGGCAACGGTTTCCTCATCGGCATCGGAGAGCGGGAAGTCGCAATAGTCCCAGTACCCGCCGGAATCGTGCTCGACCCACTGCCGATGGATTCCCCAGAGGTCCACTTTGACGCCGCGTTCGGGGATATCCTCGTGCAGCTTCGGTCCGGTATAGGGCACGCCGACCCCGCGGAAGTCCACTCCAAGGACCTGCTTCAGCCCTTCTGCATCGTGGGGTTGGAGTCCGAAGTGCGCCTTCAGTCGTCCATCAATCCCGGCATTGGCCGAGTAATTGACCGGGACCCGGTCCGGCTCCTGGCAGGCAAGGGTCGTGAGGACTCGTTCCTTGGATTTCATTACGTCTTCCTGTGGGTGAGTGCCCGGCTCGCGATTCGGCGCGTCTACGGGACCGGACTACGGGATCTTCCGATAGGCATCCAACAGCTTCTCGTCTAGGAGGTCGCTTGCTGTCGAGTCGTTGCCGCTGGTCTGCCACTCCACCAACACCTGCTCGGCGACGGCGGCTGTAGCGGCTGAGTCCAGGGCGGCGATGCGCTGCAGTGTCCCCATGTCCCTTGCCTGGGCAAACGCGCCATGGAAGACGTAGTGGGGTGAGTGTTGCAGGCCCAACGAGAAGGTGTTGACGCGGTGCCACGGCTCGATATCCGCCACGTCGATTGTCCTGTTGTGCAGGGCGCGGGATAGTGGTGTGTCCTCGATTCGTCCCGGTAGCCGCACGAACCACAGGCTGCGCGAGTAGCGGGCCTGCCCGGTCTTGATGTTGATCTCCTGATCGCGACAGTTGATGGCGGACCACGGAACGAAGAGGGGCACGACCAGCGGGCCCAGAAGCAAAACGGCAGCGACGACGGCGACCAGACTCCAGACTCTCCTTTTGCTGGTCGGCTGCTTCACTACTCTCCTCCCAATGCGTCCGCTGTCTGCTGCACGAAACGATTGAGCGACGTTGGTGAGCCCCGGTCGCGGAAGGCCGCGAGCGCCGGATCGGCCACTGCCGCCATCCATCGCTCCAGTTCCGTCTGAAGGCTGCGCAATTCGGTGACATATCGTGGGTCTTCGATGAGGTTGTGCAGGGCGTTGGGGTCGTTGCGGAAGTCATAGAGCTCTTCGGGAACTCGATGCAGGAACAGCTCGACCCGCTCGGCGATGGCCGGGTCGTTCTCGGCGGCCGCTTGCATGGCCCGCATGGTTCTCCCGGCCTGAGATTCGTTCTTGAACACGCGCTCGCCATCGGACCACGGATTGAAGATGTAGCCGAAGTGGCGGCTTTGCACGCAGCGCATCGGGTAGTTCCGCCGACCTGCGGTCTGGTGGAACTGGGTGAACACGACGTCCCGCCCGCTCTGTTTCTCGCCGCGAAGCAGGGGCAGGAACGATCGCCCGTCCACGCCTGCGGGAGGCGCGATGCCTGCGGCGTCCAACAGGGTTGGCATCAGGTCGATGCCGGAGATGAGGTGCTCGGCGTCGCATGAGCCCGGCTGGATCGTCCCGGGCCACCGCATGATCCATGGGGTGCGGGTGCTGTTCAGGTAGCAGTTGGTCTTCGCAAACGGGAATGCCATGCCATTGTCCGAGAGGAAGACGACGAGGGTACTCTCCTCGCAGCCTGCGTGGCGCAGGATAGCCAAGGCGGCGCGGACCGTATCGTCGCAGCGGCGCACGGAGCTGTAGTACTCGGCGATCTCGTGCCGCACGTCGGGCAGATCGGGCAGGCAACCGGGCGTGGTGATCTCGTCGGGGGTGAAGGTGCGCGATGGGATGGCGGCGGCGGGGAGATCGCCTTCCTCGTGCCACTCGGGCTTGTCGTTGCCATGAAAAGGGCGATGTGGGTCGTGGGAGTTGAGCATCAAGAAGAACGGCCGCTCCGCTACCTTCGCCTCGTCAATGAAGGCCGAGGCATATTGGCGGTAGATGGCGGGATTCCGGCCATGCCCTAAGTCGTCCATGTCCCAGGTCATGTCCCACTGGAAGTCTTCATAGGGAGTGGAGTGGGGCACTTTGCCCAAAATGCCCACCCGATACCCGTTGCCGCGCAGCAGCTCTGGCAGGATGGGGACGCCTGGGGTCCGCAGATGATGGAACCCCTCGCCGCCGGAGCGATGCGGGTAGCGACCGGTCATGATGGCCGAGCGACTGGGCTGGCAGACCGCGATGGTCACATGGGCATGGTCGAAGCGCATGCCTTCGGCGGCGAGCCGATCGATCGTGGGGGTAGTCCCCTCCACCGGGCAGCCGTAGGCCCCGACCGCATCCCAGTTCATATCGTCGGCGGTGATCAGCAGTATGTTGGGCTGGTCAGGCATGTTGAGCTTCCTGGTTGCGGGCATTGGAGGTCAGGAGCGGATTGTCGCTGGCATCGATTGTGACCCCCTGCTGTGAACCTTCCCATACTACGAGAATCCGCCCCCGGGGGGGGGCTACTTGGGCGGTCTGTTGACAGCCGCTTTGGCGTCGGGGAGGAGTTGGAGGCTGTAGGCGAGTTGGGCCTTGGTCTGCTCGGTCGTTGGGGCTTCGAGGAAGAGGCGGAGGATGCCGTGCTGGGCGGGGTCGGGATGGTCGGGATGGGGGTAGTATCCCTGTTTTTTGGAGTACCAGAAGTGGAGGCGGGCGAGCTGTTTTGGATCGACGGTCAGGCGGATGCCCTCGGGGCGGGTAGCGGAGGCGATGACGATCTCGCCAGTGGCGTCGTCGAGGGGGATCTTGTCCTCGACCCACCAGAAGTCGGTCTCCACTCCCAACA
>JABGQJ010000788.1 GCA_018648945.1 Victivallales bacterium | reverse complement strand
CCCATAACAGCGAATCGCGCACAGAACTGATGACCCTACCGCAACACTGACGACAAGGAGAAGCAGATAGTGACAGACAGTGCAGACAAGGAACCCTCGCCTCGCCCGAAAGCCTACATCGTTGACACGTCCGCGAGTCCGGAAGCCGTGCTTCGTGGCGTACCGGTCGATGCCGTTCGTTGGACCAATGGCTTCTGGGGGCAGCGCTATCAGCAGACCTGCAAAACAAGCGTGCATGTGCTCTGGGATCTGCTTGCAGATGCAGATGCGGGACATGTCCTGCAGAATTTCCGGATTGCGGCCGGGCGAATGGCTGGCGAGCACGAGGGCACGGATTGGCAGGACGCCTGGATGTACAAGTGGATCGAGTCCGCTGCCAGCCTGTACAGACCAACTGGTGATGCATGGCTCGCGGAGCGCATGGACGAATGCATTGAGCTGATCGCGGACGCCCAGCAGGATGATGGCTACATCGCGACCCAGATGACAATCCCAGGGCGCGAACGTTACCAGGAACCCCGCAACCATGAAGTCTACAGCATGGGCCATCTGCTCACGGCAGCGGTGACGCACCGCCGCATGACCGGCAGCGACGCCTTCCTCCGGATCGCGCGGCGCGTGGGCGACTTCCTCTGCGAAGTCCTGGGCGTGACGGTCGATCCGGCCTTCGCGCACAACCCCTCGGCGATCATGGGGCTGGTCGAGCTCTACCGCGAAACCGGCGAGAAACGCTACCTGGCCTGTGCGGAGACCATCGTCGATGCGCGCGGCCACAAGCCCTGCAAGGGCAATCTGTTCGACCACCCGCCTGGCCTCTTGGGCACGGACACAATCCAGGACCGAACGCCCCTGCGCAGGGAGCAGCAGGTGGTCGGCCACAATGTCTTCTTTACCTACCTCTACACTGGCGCGACCGATGTGCTGCTGGAGACCGGTGACCAGGCGCTACGGGATGCCCTCGAACGCCTGTGGACGGACCTGATGGGACGCAAGGTCAACATCAATGGTGGTGTCAGCCCCATGGGAACCGGTCTCTCGGTACGACACGACCCAGTGTGCGAGGCAGTCGGACCGGCCTACTTCCTGCCGAACACCGATGCCTACAACGAGACCTGCGGCCAGATCGGCAACCTGATGTGGAACTACCGCATGCTCTGCCTGACCGGCGAGACCCGTTTCGCCGATGTCATGGAGTTGGAGATCTACAACGGCATCCTCTCGGGGGTCGGCCTGGACGGCGAGAGCTGGTGGTACCGCAACGCCCTGCGCCGCCAGGAGTCCGAACAGGGCTCCAACCGGCACAATGACCTGCCCGAGCGAATCAAGCCCGGGCGCCGACAGATCTGTTGCCCCACCAACCTGCTGCGTACCGTCGCCCAGTGGCAGAGCTATGCCTACACGGTCTCAGCTGGCTGCGTGTGGGTGCATCAGTACGGCGCGAACGAAGCCAAACTGGAGTTGCCCGATGGGAGCCGGATCGCCCTGACACAGGAGACAGAGTATCCCTGGGACGGCGCGATCACGATCACCGTGACCGAGGCCCCAGCTGCCGAACTCGCCCTCAAACTGCGCATCCCCGGCTGGGCGGAGGGAGCAACGGTCACGGTCAACGGCGAGGCAGTCGAAGCCGAGTTGGCCTCGGGCACGTATGCCTGCGTTCAGCGCGTCTGGACTGCCGGTGACACGGTCGAGCTCGATTTGCCCATGCCGGTGCGGCTGATGCAGGCCCATCCCAAGGTCGAGCAATGCCGGGGCCAGGTCGCGGTCTTCCGCGGCCCCATCCTCTACTGCCTGGAATCGCACGATGTGCCGGCAGACATGAGTCTCTGGAACGTCCACCTGCCGAGCGATGCCTGTCTCAGCCCCGTGCCCGCCAACGAGTTCCCCTTTGGAGTCCTGGCGCTGGAAGGCGGAGCGCTCTGCCGCCCGGAAACCGAGTGGAGCAACACCGAGCTGTACCGTCCGGTACGACCACTCGCCCTGGAGACCATCCCGCTACGCTTGGTCCCCTACTTCACCTGGGGAAACCGAGGACCGTCAGGCATGAGCGTCTGGCTGCCGGTGGTACTGCGGGGCTGAGGAGCACGCCGATCCCCCGTAGCCGGATCCAGGTAGGCGCGCCGGGCCCCGGTGCGCGGAAATCCCAGACGCGGCGACGGAGAGACGCCCCAGAACGCGCAACATCGCCCAAGACCCGTTCACCGGGGCCCGGCGAACCTACCCATGGGATACGCGAACACCAGGTAGGTGCGCTGGGCCCCGGGGCCACAGGCTCAAGATACATGCTCTCCGCTGAGCACAGTCGATCCGAATCTGGAACCACAATTGGCGCGCAGAAGCACTTCCGCCTCATCTACCACCAATCTGAAGCCACTATGGTGTGTCATCCGCTTTGGCCGCTATCTTGATGTGCATCATGCCGGAATTGCCGCGGACGTCGGGTTGGTACATGAGCTCGGCGTACGCGGGGGGAATGACGAACTCCCCAGTGAGCTCGGCAAACAGGACGTGCCGGGGGGTGCTGTGCCGACGCATCTCCTCGAAATGCAGCAGGAGCTCGTTCTGCTTGTCCTCGCGAAGTGAAGCGTTGTGGGACTGCCACCGACTGAACCGCATATCGGTTGCTGGAACGATCTGGCAACCGGAGGCCTTGGGCGCTGCCGCCAGCAGATAACGGGCCACCACATCCTCCTCAGTCTTCACCCGGACCTCGACACTGAGATAGCTGCCAACCGGAACCGTGCCGCCATCTTTGATCTCTGCCCCGCGGCCCATGGTCTCCGGATCGAGAAGCCACATGCGGCGAGTGACCTCGATGCCATGATTCTCGGGCTTGATGGCTCGTCCTTCACGCGTGCCCGTAACCACGAGCCGATACATGGTGGCGGCGGACGCCCCGCTGAAACTGAGCCGGTTCCTGCCGTGCCGCAGCGTCTTGGCGTCGAAGGTCAGGGCGACGATTCCCGATGTTTTGAGCATCACCTGCCGCGCCGTCCCATCGTTGAGCTGCACGTTGACCATCTGTTTCCCGTCGGACACCTCGTTGAACTGGGCGTAGTAATCGCACAGAGCAAACAAGATCATGGCGGTGTCCTTTGTCGATGTCCACTTGTTACCGGTCTTGGCGTAAGACAGAAAGCTCAAGACTCCTGGGATCAGTGGGTCCTTAGGGTTGTTCATGACCAGGCTCTTGAGCACGGCTGCGGTGACTTCGTTACGGTTGTCACCCCATCGTGAGAAGCCGGCAGTCTTCCAACTGATCCGCCCGAGGAAGCGGCTGGCCTCGCCAGCCAGGAGGTCGCGAATCCCGGCGGCCAGCGTCGCACTGCCCTTCTCCCTGACAGTCATCTCCAGGGCGAGTGCCAGCGCGTAGTGCGAGGTCTTGCCGCTATCGGCTGTGTGTTCGATCCACTGCCAGTCCGATGGTTTCAGGTCGTGTTTGAGCGAATAGACATACATGCAGTACATCCGGTCGGCACGCTGGCCATCGCCCATGCTATCGATGAACTGGCGCAGCTTCTTCAACCCCATCTCAACGGCCTCCGGATTACGGCTTGGATAGCCGGCCGCCTCAGCCTTGAGGAGGCCGTAGAGT